>JACRDN010000019.1:300000-551233 GCA_016218575.1 Elusimicrobiota bacterium | reverse complement strand
CATTTCCCTGGGTGACCACCTCTTTGCTATTCTTCATTTGAGCGTAACCTCCTTGGTGGGCCAGTTCAAGCTGGCCTCTTTTGATTTCCTCAACCAAAGGTTACGCTTTTTGCTTTTTCTCCATCAAACGGGACGCGGCCGTGAAAATAGGCCAGATGGTATTCGCCTACGTGCTGCAGGAAAGCCTCGTGGGCCTGCGCCCTTGGGCGAGCGGCGACCGGCATCTCCTGCATGGCCTCTTCGACGCCCTGCACAGGTCCCGCGTGGAAATCATCAGCCACGACCTCGATTCCCTGCGCCGGAACATTTGGGTCGGCTGGAGCCGCGACGGCGGCTGGGGGGCCTACTGCATGAACGCCAACCTGCTGACGCCCTCGACGAGAAATCCGGCCCGCCTGACGGTCTACTACACCGACCTGCTCCAGAGGCTTTTGCCCTGACGTTGACCTCGGGCTCCAAAAGCGACAGAATGAAGGAAATTCCATGCCTAGCTTCCTTAAACTCCTTCCACTTCTTATTTTAAATCCGACTCTAACTCCTCTTCGCGCCCAACAAGCCTCCACCCCGACCACCCATGTCGAGCCGGAACCGAGCCTCCTCGAGCTCGTGGACGAGGCCAACAAGGCCCTGCGCGGGAATTCGAGCCGCGCGCGCCTCGCCATGACCATCTCCACCCCGCAGTGGGAGCGCCGCATGGAGGTGGAGGGCTGGAACCAGGGGCGGGAGATGGCCTTCATCCGGATACTTGCCCCGGCCAAGGAGAAGGGGACCATCACCTTGCGGCGCAAGAACGAGATGTGGGTCTGGATGCCCAAGGTCGAGCGCGTGATCAAGATACCGCCCACCATGATGCACAGCTCCTGGCAGGGCTCGGACTTCACCTACGAGGATATAGTGAAGGCCGACTCCATAGTCAAGGACTACGACCACAAGCTCCTGGAAAAAAACCAGGAAAAAGAGCGCGTGGTCTACAAGGTCGAGGCCGTCCCCAAGCCCGACGCCCCGGTGGTATGGGGCAAGGTCATCCTTTGGGCCGCGCTTTACCCAGGCTCGGAGGCCGTGCCCCTGCGCGAGGATGACTATAGCGAAAGAGGAGAGCTCGTGAGAAGCATGGCTTTCTCCGAGATCAAGCGCATGGGCGGGCGCCTGGTCCCCTCGCGCCTGGAGTGCCTGCCGGTCAAGAAAAACAAGGAGAAGACCTCGGAGAAGGAGCGCGCCTACAAAACCGTCATCTCGTACCAGGAGCTTGAGTTCGACCTCGCCTTCGACGAGAATTTCTTCAGCCTGTCCCGCCTGCAAAAAGGGATCCAGTAATGCTGCGCCTGGCCTGGCGCAACGTCTGGCGCAATTTCCGCAGGAGCCTACTCACAACACTCTCCATGGCCTTTGGCCTGGCCGCCATCATGTTCGGCCAAAGCATGATCAAGAGCGTGCAGCGCCAGCTCATCGAGAAAGCCACGGGGTCCATCACCGGGCACATCCAGGTCCAGCACCGCCGCAGCAAGGAGTATAAATTCCCGGATAAATACATAGAAGATCCTGACTCCATAGAGGAGATTCTAAGACAGGAACCGCGGATCAAGGCCTTCGGCCGGCGCATCACCATCACCGGGCTCGTCTCCTCGACCGCCGCCTCGGTGGGGGTGCTGGTCTGCGCGGTCGAGCCGGATAAGGAAAGCCGAATCACGGCCATGGCGGGCTACGTCACCCAGGGGCGATTCCTGGGACCTGAGGAGAAGGGAGTGGCCATGGGCGACAAGCTCGCCCAGCGACTGGACGTGCGCCTGGGGGAGAAAGTCGTGGTCATGGCCCAGGCCGAGGACGGGAGCATGGGTGCTGAGGCCTTCCGCGTGACCGGTCTCTACCACACGGGCAGCACATCCTTCGACGGTCAAATCATCTACGTCCCGCTCAAGGCCGCGCAGGAGCTACTGGCCTGCGGAGGAAAGGTCAACCAGTTCGTGGGGCGCTTGGCCGATATCCAAGAGGCCGAGCTCGTTCAGCAGGACCTGTCGAGCCGGCTGTCGGGCCGGCAGGTTCAGGTCCTCACCTGGAAGAACGTGGACCACGAGATTCTAAGCATCCAAAAATTCCAGGACGGCATCCTCGACATCGTGCTCATCATCATATTCCTCATCGTGGCCTTAGGGATACTCAACACCTTGCTCATGAGCCTTTTCGAGCGCGTGCGCGAGTTCGGGGTGCTCATGGCCATCGGCGCCCGCCCCTCCTGGGTCATGCGCCTCATCTTCGCCGAGTCTTTGATCTTGGCGGGCTTGGGGACCCTATTGGGGCTTGTGGTGGGCTCGACTTTCATCGCCTACTATAACCACGAGGGCCTCCATCTTCCCATCGGCGAGGCCATGTCCTATTTCCTTCCCTTTCCCTCGGTCATCTACCTCAACTATTCCTGGCCCCACCACCTTTACGCGGCCGCCTGCGTGCTCTTGACGAGCTTTCTGGCCGCGATCCCCCCGGCCCTGCGCGCGGCGCGCATGAAGCCGGCCGAGGCCCTGCGCCATGTCTAGCCCCCTCATAGAGGTCAAGAAGGTTTCGAAAATTTACGCGGCGAAATCCAGGGCAGCGGCCAACAAAGTCACGGCCCTCAACCATATGAGTCTCGCCTTTGACAGCGGGGAATTCACGGCCATCGCGGGGCCCTCGGGCTCGGGGAAATCCACCTTGCTCAACCTCATCGGCATCCTCGACAACCCCACGCACGGAGAGATCCTCTACGAGGGCCGGCGCATCTCGGATCTTAAGCCCGAAGCCATGGCGGACTTTCGCCTGCGCTACCTCGGATTCGTTTTTCAAGCCTATAACCTCATCCCGGTGCTGACCGCCGTCGAAAACGTGGAGTATCCCCTTGTCCTCCAGGGAATGCCCACCGAGGAGCGCCGGACTCGGGCTCTTGAGGTCCTGCGCTGGGTGGGGCTATCGGAACAGGCCCATCGGCGGCCTGATCTCCTCTCGGGAGGCCAGCAGCAGAGGGTGGCGGTCGCGCGCTCCATCGTCCACCGCCCCATGGTGGTCCTGGCCGACGAGCCCACGGCGAATTTGGATTCCAAAACCGCGGCCTCCCTTCTCGATCTCATGCAAGCCTTGAACCGCGACCACGGCCTCACCTTCATTTTCTCCAGCCACGACGCTTTGGTGCTCTCCCGGGCCAAGCGCGTCGTGCACATCCGGGACGGGAAACTCTGCGAGGGGCCGGCGGATGGCGCACCTTAGCGGCATTCTTCTAGCCCTCGCGTCCGCGTGCTGGGGCGCTTCCCCGGCCCGCCACATCGTCGCGTCGGGCTATGTAAAGGAGCTCTGGCACTCCTCTCGCTCGATCACGACCGGGAGCCCCTATGCTTTAAGCCTGTCCCGGGCGCGCCTGAGCTTGGAGGGCCAGACCACCATCTTCAAGGCCCATGTGGACTACGACCATGAATTGTTCGCAGGAAGCTATTTCCGGACCCCGGAATACCGGACCTTCGGGTTGGGAGAGCCCGCGGTCTGGCTCCATATGGACCAGGACATCCATAAGACCGCCACATCCCTTTGGAGGCATCGGCTTTACAGGGGTTGGGCCGGAATCGAAAGCGATTCCGGCTTACTGCGCTTTGGGCGCCAGCGCGTGGCCTGGGGCACGGGCAAGTTTTGGAATCCCACGGACATCTTGAATCCCTATCAGCCCACCAGCCTCGAACGCGAGGAGCGCCGCGGGGTGGACGCCCTCTACGCCCGCCAGGGCCTGGGAACCCTAAGCCAGCTCGAGGCGGCCTGGGCCCCGGAGGCTAGTTGGCCTGCCCAGATTCTGCTGGGCAGGGCCGGGAGCAACTGGAAGGATTATGATTTCTCGCTTATGGGAGGGAAAGTCGCCTCCTCGACCTCGAGCTGGATGCTGGGAGGCGACTTCGCGGGCAATCTATGGGACGGGACCTTCCATGGCGAATGGTCCTACACCGATCTAAAAACCAGAACCCCCTTTTGGAAGGTGGATGTCGGCTACGAATACACCTTCCCCAGCGAGACCACAGTGAGCGCCTTAAAGGATTTGGCTCTGGGCCTTGAATATTTCCATAACGGCCAAGGCATCGCCTTGGCCCGGGACTATCTAGGATTTTCCGCGTCCAAGGACGTTCACCCGCTTCTCAAGCTCGAGCTCTTTCTCATCACTAATCTCAATGACGGCAGCCGCTTCCTGGGCCCCAGCCTTCAGTGGAACGCGCTCGAGAACCTCTATTTGACCGGCGGCTTCCAGCGCTTCGGGGGACGCCGTTCGACGGAATTCGGCCGGCCGGCCAATATAACCTTCCTGCAGGGGCAGTACTACTTTTGAAGCAGCTCCGCCGCGGTGAGCTTGATGGCCGCGCATTGATCCGGAGTCAGCTCCATGCCCGTCGCGGGATGAAGGTTCTGTCCAAGGATGTCATCGATCCCGCCATCCTCGTCCCCTCCGCCCCTGCCATATCTCCCGGGTGGCGGCGAATTCTTCTCCACCCAAAAATCAGCGAGGAGATTGTTCGGAGGGCAGGGAGTCATCCCTCCCTCCGGACCCCGGCATTGGTGGGGAGGCTCGTCCTGCACGAAAACGTGGGCGAGCTCATGCGCCATTTGTCGGCCCACATTGCGGCAATCCAAGCCGGAATCCAGGCTGACCAAGACGCGGCCGGACAGCGCGTCTTTCTCGGCCTTGGAGAAGGCCCCGTTCTTCTCGATAAAGGCCACCGTGGGGAAAGCGTAGGCGCAATGCTCCTCCAGGTTCTTCACCATGATCACCGAAACCTCGGCCTTGCGCCGCAAGGCCGGGATGGCGGGGTAGCGCCGCAAAAGCGCCTTCAGCGCCGCCCTGTAGTAAGGAACGCCCGCGGCCCGCTCAAGGAGAAGGCTTTCCCGGGCCAAGCCTTCGATCCGCACAGGTGGAGGGACGATGATCGGCAGCTCGAATCCGCAATGCTTTTGGACCAGGTCCTTGAAGAGTCCGATGCCGGAGCTCCACTCCTCGGCTTCGCCTTTAACCGCGGCATTTTCGCCGCGGTAGACCTGGACGGTAATGCCTGATTTTTCCGCCGAGGCAAGCAGCGCGAAGATAAGAGGCTGCGCCAAGAAAAGCAGCGTCACCGGCCACCCCTCGTCTGGGGCCTCGTCATAATCCGCTCCAGCTCTTGCAATTCTCTCGGATAGGCGCGGAGCTCTTGCTTTAGATAACCCCAAGACCCCGCGCAGTGGCTCCTTACTTGGGTGTCTACATCGGTCGCAGCGAGATAGTAAGCCCTCATAAGCGCATTGGGGAATTGAATACGCAATTTCTCTATCGCTGAGTGTATTTGGCTTGCGGTTCGCCTCCGGATCTCCACGTCAGGAGCCTTAAGCCCCAGCAGCAATAATTTGGCTATCTCCGGCCCGTGGCGGTCCTTGTTTTCATTGACAAATCCTTCGAGAAGGCCGGGAACTCTCTTGTAGCCGAACCCGCTCTTGGTATGAATTTCCCGCCGGCATTTCTCGAAGTCGGAAAGCAGTTTCATCCCAGCCGCGGAGGGGGGTGAGGAAGGCTTTAACCGCTCCGACTTCTTGGCCTCTGCTAGTTCGGCGGCGATTGAACGAATGCCCGGCCCTTCCCAGGCCTTGTCCGGCTGGTCCTGGGCGGCGGCCTGGCCAGCAGGACCCGCAGGCGCCTGCTGCGCCGGGGCTGGCGTCGGCTCGGTCTTTGCTGGCGTCCCTGGAGCCTCCTGCTTGGCGGCAGCATTTCCCGAAGGCGGCGCCGGGGCTGCCGGAGGCGAAGAGAGAAGATCTTTATGCGTTTGTTTTAAATAGTCGAGGATTTCCTCGGCTTTGGCCCTCACCTCAGGATCGGCGCTTTTTTTCGCTTCATCGAGCCATAGTTTCATGGTTCTGGCCTTGTTGACGTCCGCGGAGCCTATTCGCTTTAAATCTTCCAAAACCTGTTTTTGTCTCGGAGAATCAGCGGCCGGATGATTCCCATTCATAAGATGCGCGAATAGTTCCGCCACTTTGCCGGGGTTCGACCCGCCGTGTTCTGCGGCGACTTCGCCGAATCTCAGAATTTCAGGCTTTCTAACGCCAAAACTGGGGTTTTTAAGAGCCGTTTCGTAAGAGTTGAGCGCGCCCGCATTATGCGCGGAGGGCGCGTTTCCACCAGCTCTCCCCGTCCAAAGAATGAGCTCGCGCTGTTTGGCGTTAAGTCCTGCCCTGGCGAGTATACGGCCCTTTTCAAGCATCTCCTGTTGGGTGAAACTCCCGTAGCCTCTCTTACCCAAGCCAACCTTGTGGGCTGCCTCGATAGCGGCCTGTTGCTCCGGTGTGAATCGGAATCCTTCCGGAAATGCCTCGCCAGCTTTGCTGCGCACCTCTTGACTGGAATGCTTACGCAGCCAGTCCAAGTAACCGAGATTTTCGGGATTGGCTGATGCGTCAAAGTAACGTTGTCCTATCGGCAAGGATTTCGTTTCGCGCGGCCTCGATGGTCCATTGCTGGGAGTCGGCGCATGCCCACCCCGATTTCGAACCAAAGCACCGCGCGTCACACCGTGGAAAGTGCTCACGTTCTGCAGAAGAACCATGGAGGCATTATCTATTTCCTCAGCGCTGGGGTTTTTACTAAATAATAGAGTCCCAAGACTGCCCCCGACCTCAGCCATCTGGGGACCAGAAAAAGCGGCGGTCTCGAGCTGGCCGATGAGGGCTTCCGCCTGCTTAAGCGCCTGACCCTTGGCCGCCCCCAACCCCGCGCTGTCGAGGAACCCTTGGGCCAAATTTACGCCATTGCCCACGGCATAGAAAAACACCTTGCTGAAGGCGTCGTCCCCATTTTTCGCGATCTCGCTGCCGAGGTTATCAATGCCATAGGTCCTTTCAAGAGCCTGGGCCATGTTCTCTTCGCTGTCGGGAGGCTCAAGACCCAGCGCCTTGGCCTCCAAGGCCGCGAACTTGGGCACTATCTCGGCGCAACCCGGGCGAGAGTTGATGGCCTTCTCATACCGCTCCAAAGACATGCCCCCAGGATCGTAATGAGAGGCTTCGTTTTGGGAGTATTTAACCAAAGTGGCCTGTTGCCAAGTGTAGTAGCTTTGCACACTCATCATGCAGGCCACCTCCTTGAGGTTGTTGTCCTGCTTGAGCCTGGCCATAAGGGCCATGGCCGCGGACTCGGCCTTGAAGCCCGCCGCCGTCAATCCATGGCCGGCCGTCTGGAGGGGGGAGAAGAGAAGCTCGATCATGGGGCCGAGGACGCCGGGAGACTCGACTTGATTGTCGGCGATATCCTGCCGGGGGCCGGCCAATTTCCAACCGCCGGATGAGGAAGCCTCCCAACGGTATAGATAGGCCTCCGGACCCTGGTAAAGGTAGGCCGCGGCCTTTCTGTCGGCCCAAAGCTGCGTGATGACCCAATCCTGCTTTTCGGTGCTGAGGCGAATCTCGCCCCCGATGGCCATGGTCTTCTTGACCGGCCCGTGGAAATAGGCTTGCTTGACAAGCCAGTCCTTGAATGGGATCAGTTGCTCTTTGGAAAGATGGCCTAGTTCCTCCCTGCCGATGTTTTGAAGATCCTTCGGCTTCAGATTGCCGAGTTCCGCGGATCGAGGGGCGCGAGCCAAGAGCCCCTGAGGCGCCCCGGCGTGCGGCGTCACCCGCGCAACTCCGCCCATATGTTCCATTTTGGCTCCTTGCGGGTCAACGCTTAAACGCGGTTGCCCTTTTTGGAGCTGCGCGGGAGTCCCTACCGCCAGACCGCCGCTAGCGGAAGGTAGCACGATCTCGCCCCGTTTTACCTCGAACTTCTGCCCCCTGAAAATCCCGCTGCCGCCATTCCAGAAACCCAGATTCTTGCCGTCCATACTGATCGAGCCCCCCGCCGGAGTAGTCAAAACTCTCATGTTCTCGCGAGTCACCTCCACCGCCCCGTAGGGGCCGTGTTTCTCTGTGACTTTCTTCCCGGAGGGGTCATTGTAACTGATCGTGGTCGTATCGCCGGCCTTGCTCACGGAGACATTGCCGCCCTGCGCCTGCAATCCGCCTGCGCGCAAGCTTACACCTGCTTGTTGCTTGGCCCAAGAGCTGGTGATGGCGAAACACTCCAATCGCGCGAACAATCCAATGGTTTGAACGGAAGGCTTCCCGCGAGATAGGACATTCTTGATATATTCGTCCAGATCCAGGGGGGATCTTTGCTTTGTATTCAAAGCCAAGCTATTGATTCTTTGGAGGGTTTCCTGGAAGGACTTGCTGTTCAATGACATCCCTGGGCCAATGCCTCGCCTAAAGGCCTCAAATAGGCTTTGAACCTGCATCTCTTTGAACCTCGGATTTGACTGCAGAGAGGCAAGCCCGACCAATCCCGCCAGTTTTTCCTCAAATTTTTTATTGGGATCGTTAAACAGTCCATAAAAATCGTTGAAGTTCCCTCGATTTACCTGCTCATGAGCAGAAGAAGGCCCTAAGGCTTGTCCCGGACGCGTCTGCGGCGCCACATCGTTATTTGAAGAACGGCCCGAGCCATCGAATCCAACAGCCGTGTTAAGATTAAGCCCTTGGCCGATCGTTGACTGCCCGGGCGATTGCGGCCCAGCTTTAGCAGCGGGCGCCCGCGGTTGGGGCGAGGGAGCCGCCTTCGCCAGCAAAGACCTGAAGCGCGATTCGTACTGTTTAATGAGCTCTTGAAGATAAGGCTCGGTGTCAGGGTATTGCATCGGGCTGCAGCCTTTGAACTGCAAATGCAATTTTTTTACGCTCGTCCCAAGATCAGACATTGGCTTAGACGCGATTTGATCCCACTTTCCAGAATCCGGAGCCACCTTTAACTTTTGCAGCATTTCAGAGGACCTGTCGAAGTGGAGACGATTATTGATTTCCTGCCAGAGCAACAGCTTTGGATACAAGGTCTGGAAATCGTTGCTCTTTAAAACGTCAGGTTTTGTGGCGGCTTTCAAAACAGCTCGATAGAAGAAATTTCCTCTGGTATCAAACAAATTCGGCGGACGATTGTTTTTTGCGGCGACTTCCGGGGATTCAAAGGGATGGCCAAAGGCGATGCATAGTTCCAATTCGGCGTCCTTTAGTCGTATCCCAATTTCGTCCGACCAGAGTGGCGAGGGCGCGACAAGAATATAGAGAATGGCCAATAAATGGGCCCTCCGCCAATAAATTCTCCTTGAGAACATGGCATCTAAGTATGAGGCGGAAAAACAATTTTCGCAATACCAAAAAATATCTATGGCACCGTCAGAATTTGCTAAATTAACCGCCATGGAAAACATGATGCGCCGGGGAAAGATGGAGTGGGTGATCTCCTTCGGACTGCTCCTGGGGGCGGGGGTGCTGGGGGCCCTGCACAGCCGGCCGCCGCAACTCGCGGGAGGGCCGCTAAATTCAGGGGATGTGGCCTGGATGCTCACGGCCACGGGGTTGGTGCTCCTCATGACCCCGGGGCTGTCCTTCTTCTACGGGGGCATGGTGCAGAAGAAGAACGTGATCTCGACCATGCTCCAGAGCTTCATCTCGATGGGAATCCTAAGCCTGGTCTGGATCATCGTGGGGTTCAGCCTGTCCTTCGGGGAGTCCTACCGGGGCCTCATCGGAAACCCCTTCACCTATTTTATGTTTCGCAACGTCGGGGGCGCCACGCATCCGGATCTGGCCCCGACCATCCCCTTAGCGCTTTTTGCCATGTTCCAGCTCAAATTCGCGATCATCACGCCGGCGCTCATCACCGGCTCCTTCGCCGAGCGCGTGAGATTCTCGAGCTACATCCTTTTCATCACGCTTTTCAGCCTTTTCATATACTGCCCGCTCGCCCATTGGACCTGGCATCCGCAGGGATTCCTGAGGCAGTGGGGAGTCCTGGACTTTGCCGGAGGCACTGTCGTCCACATGTCGGCGGGCTTCGCGGCGTTGGCGGGGGCCTTAGTACTGGGAAGGCGCAAAACGCATCTGGCAAGCCAGCCCCACAACCCGGCCAACATCCCATTCGTCCTCCTCGGGACGGGCATGCTATGGTTCGGCTGGTTCGGCTTTAACGCCGGCTCGGCCTTGGCCGCCAACGAGACGGCGGTCTTGGCCTTCATCACCACCAACACGGCCTCGGCCTCGGCGATGCTGGCCTGGGTGTTCTTCGACGCGGTGCGGGGGCGCAGGCCCTCGGCCTTGGGGGCCGCGGTGGGGGCGGTGGTGGGCCTGGTGGCCGTAACCCCGGCCGCGGGCTACGTTTCGGTGGGGGCGAGCATGGCCATCGGGATACTGGCAAGCCTGGTCAGCAACCTCGCGGTGTACTGGAAGTCCAAGTCAACTTTCGACGACACCTTGGATGTATTCCCCTGCCACGGGGTGGGGGGCATGGTGGGGATGCTTTGCACCGGGATATTCGCCGACAAGGTCGGGCTCATCCACGGCGACCCGACCACCTTCCTGCACCATCTGGGGGCCACCGTGATCGTGGGGGCTTTCAGCTTCTTTGGCTCCTACGTCCTCTACAAGGTGACGGACGCCCTTATCACCCTGCGCGTGAGGCCCGACCAGGAGGAGCTCGGCCTCGACATCAGCCAGCATGCGGAAACGCTGGCATAAGCCGCGACACTGACAATTTTACGATCGGAAACTAATATTTCCGCATGCAGCCCCGAAAGAATGTTTTCTCCGAGCAATTTGCTTGGAAATCTTCTTTTCTAAAATTTTTTTCGCTTTAGGCCAATCTTTCTCAAATAACGCGTAGATGACGTTGTCTTTGTAAATGCCGCCCTCAAGAAAACGTTCGCGTTGAACTCCTTCCATTCTAATCCCGAGATTTTCGAAGAACTTGCGCATCCTCTTGTTTTCCACGAATGTCCCCATATCAACGCGATGAAGCCCCAGCTTGTCAAAAGCGTATTGAAAACAGAGAAGATGGCATTCCGCCGCCAGTCCCAGCCCCCAGAAAGGATGATGAAGTATGATCCCAAAATTCCCGTAGCGGTGCTTTAAATCCAGAATATTGAAGCCGCAGGATCCGGCGATTCGACCGGAATCTCGCGATTGAACGATGAAATGCAGTTCAGTCTCTTGGCGTCGGCCCTTCCGCTGTTTTCCAAACCGCTCCTGAACCTCGTTTCGCGTCCAACCCTTGGGAGCATGCGCCATGTACCTCAAGCACTCCATAGTTTTCAAATCACTGAGGATTTCCCGAACCGCGGGAATATGTCGGGTCTCGGGAGGAGTTAAAACAACCAATCTTCCCTCCAATTTGTCGGAATGGCTCATGAATGCTCCTTGAAGCAGCGGGGTTTCTCTCCTGGAACTCGAAGCAACTTCCGGAAGTTAAGTAAGTTAAGAAAGTAAATGACTGGCACCTAGGCGTCTACCCATTTGCCGTGGGTTTTGATGAGGTCGACGAGGGCCTGGTCGGCGGTTTCGGCGGGGATGCCCTTCTGGACGCATTCCTTGCCGACGTAGAGGTTGATCTTGCCCGGAGCGCCGCCCACGTAGCCGAAGTCCGCGTCGGCCATCTCGCCTGGGCCGTTGACGATGCATCCCATGATGGCGATCTTGACACCCTTTAAGTGCCCGGTTTGCTTCTTTATGCGCTCGGTCGTGGTCTGCAGGTCGAACAAGGTCCGGCCGCAGGAGGGGCAGGAGACGAACTCGGTTTTGGTGATGCGGACTCCAGCGCCCTGGAGGACGTTGTAGACAAGCTCGAGATTGCGCAGCGGGGGCATGTCGGCCTCGATCTGGACGCTGTCTCCGATCCCGTCGCAAAGTAGCGAGCCCATGAGCACCGCCGACTCCAGGACCACGGTCTCTTCGTCCTTGCGGCGAGGGGCGCGGATGTGGATGGGGGAATTGGGGGCCTGCGCCGCCAAAAGGCGGTATTCATGAATGAGCGCGCTCGTGTCCGAGCCCGAAAGACTCAGCACCGTCTGGATATTTGCGGCGCGCGCCCGCGCCTCGAGCTCGAGAGCCCGGGAGGCGCTTTCAGCTTCAATCAGCCAGGGGATTTCCCGGGCCTTGACGGCCGGCAAGAAGGCGGCGATGTCCGCGTCGGGGCTCACGTAGGAGACAAGATCCACGAAGGCGAGCCCCTCAAGGAGTAGGGCAAGACCGCCCTCGAAGCGCCCCAGGAAGGCCAGCCGGGAGGTTTCCCCGGAAAGGGCTTCGCGGG
This sequence comes from Elusimicrobiota bacterium, assembly GCA_016218575.1. Taxonomy (NCBI): domain Bacteria; kingdom Pseudomonadati; phylum Elusimicrobiota; species Elusimicrobiota bacterium. Next base: position 539,097 of record JACRDN010000019.1, on the reverse strand, counting down.
CCGATTTGAGCTCCGCCAAGTCCTTCGGGCTTCGAACCGTCCACTCCAATATCTCGGGGTCGGCTCCCTGGGCCTTCTTCAACTGGCCCTCCAGGAGGGCGAGGAGCTCCTCGGGGCGGGCCGAGGGCGGCACCGAGACGGCGGCGCGCACGAGCTGGGAGCCGCCCAGCATGAAGGGACCGCCCCGGAAAGCCCGGCTCTTGCGGCGGGAGTAATTGTAAAGGTCCGGGCAATGCCTAAGCGCCGCCGCCTGGGGTCTCGGGGCCTCGTCCGGGCGGCGCTGGAAGCGGCCGGCCAAGGCGTAGCAGACCGGCACCTCGCGCTCCGGCTCCTCGGTCAAGGACACCCTTAAAGTGTCCCCGATCCCGTCCTCCAATAGGCTGCCTATGCCGATCGCGGACTTGATGCGCCCGTCCTCGCCGTCCCCGGCCTCGGTGACTCCAAGATGAAAGGGGTAGTCCATGCCGAGATCGGCCATGCGCGCGGCCAGGAGCCGGTAGGCCGCGATCATGACCTTGGGATTGGAGGCCTTCATGGAGAGGATGACGTCGCGGTAGCCATTTTTCTCGCAGATGCGCACGAACTCCAAGGCGCTCTCCACCATCCCCAGGGGGGAATCGCCGTAGCGGTTCATGATGCGGTCGGACAGCGAGCCGTGGTTGGTGCCGATGCGCATGGCGCGCTTCAAGCGCTTGAGCTTCAGAACCAAAGGCGTGAAGCGCTCCTCGATGCGCTCCAAGTCCTCCCGGTACTGGGCGTCGGTGTACTCCACTACCGCGAAGCGCTTGGTGTCAACGAAATTGCCGGGGTTGATGCGCACCTTATCGACGTAGTCGGCGGCTTCCATGGCCGCGGCCGGGGAAAAATGGATGTCGGCCACGAGAGGAACATCCACCCCTGCCTTGAGGAGCCCCTCCTTTATCTTGCCCAACGCCCGGGCGTCATCCACGGTGGGTGCCGTGACGCGCACGATCTCGCAGCCAGCCTCGGCCATCCTGAGGCTCTGGCGGATCGTGGCCTCGACGTCCAAGGTGTCGGTGGTGGTCATGGACTGCACGCGCAGGGGATTGCCGGCCCCGACCCCGACCGTGCCCACCAGCACCTCTCGGGTCTTGCGGCGGCGGTAGGAGAATAGATCCAGGCAGTGCTTGGGGAAAGTCTCGGCCGGGTTCACAGCGAAAGGCTCTCCTTGGCTTTCTTGTAGCGCGGGTCCTGGGTGCGCATGGAGTCGGGGCTCACGCCGAGCCGGCGGCAGGCCGCCGCGGTCAGGCGCTGGCCCCAAAAGACCTGCCAAAGCCAGGAAGCGCAGGCCGGAAGGCCGTGGCCGTCCACCTCGAGAAGCGGGACCTCGACCAGCTTGAGATATTGACGGACCGCCTCCCAGCGCGGCTCCGCGCGGTCCGTGAAGGCGACGACGGAGCTCCCCGGGCCCACCGAGACGCGCGGCCCGTGCAGGAACTCCTCGAGGCCGAAGGGCCGAGCCCGAATATAAGCGGCTTCCTGGAGCTTGAGGGAAATCTCCCGGGCCACCCACTCGCGCGCGAGATCGCCGATGAGAACGACGTCGGTCTCGGGCTTGAATCGGGGAAATTCCGGGCCGCTTTCCAGATGGGCCAAAGCGAGGCGAAAGCCCTCCAGGAGCCCGGGATCATTGATCCAGCGCGCGATCCAGGCCATGCTGGTGGTGAAGGATTTGGTGAAGACCCCGGAATCCTCCATTTCGCAGGTCTCCACGCGGTGAGTGATGTTCTCATTCCAAGCCCCGCCGCGGCCCGTGACGGCCACGGTCACGGCCCCGGCCCGATGGGCCTTCACCGCCGCCTCCACGCTGAAGGACTTGCTCCCGCGGTGGGAAAGAAGAACCACGGCATCGCCGGGCCCCACGGGCTGGTCCATGCGGGTAAAATCGAAGCTGTGGACCGCCTCGGCGTTCGGGGAGACATGGCGGCGCCAAAGCCATTTGGCGATCTGGGCCGCGTGAAAGCTCGTGCCGATGCCCACGAAGAAAATCCTCTGACTCTTCAAGTCGTCCATCCAAAGAGGGCGGGAAGCGTCTAAAATGGGCCGGATCAAGCTGGGCTGGAGGAAAATATTCTTTTCGTAGCGCGAGGAATTCATTGAATTGTATGATTATACCAAATGACGGCCCTCCCCGCTCCCACCCTCGGCATACGGCACGTCGCCCTCAAGGTTGGAAATCTCAAGAAAATGGAGGGATTCTATGCCGAAGTTCTTGGCTACCGGGTGGAGTGGCGGCCGGACCCCGAGAACGTCTACCTTTCCCTCGGCCCCGACAATCTGGCTTTGCACCAAGCCCCGGTCGAGGGCGCGGGCGCTCTAGATCACTTCGGGATATTCCTGAAGGCCCCGGAGGACGTGGATGCTTGGGCCGCCCATCTAATAGGCCAGGGCTATGCGCTTCTAAAGGAGCCGAAAACCCACAGAGATGGGACGCGCTCCTTCTACGTCAACGATCCGGAGGGCAATACCATTCAGTTCCTACACCACCCAGCACTCAGGTCCTAACGGGACATAGGCCCTTTGCCCAGCTCGATGTAGGCCCTCCGGGAACAGCTTTTTGGTCCGGCTTGGGTAGAATCCTCTCCATGATGAAGCCTCTCGCTGGACTTCTCTTGTTAATCGTGGCGTCCGTGACGCCCGCCGCAGCGACACCAACCACGGCCCCGCTCCGGGGCTGGTTCGTCCATGAAACCCCTTTCGAGCTGGCGCGCTCGGCGGCGATACTCGAGCGGGCCAAGGAGCTCAACCCTGGCCTTGAGATCATCGTCCACCAGGCCTGGGAAGTCCTGCCCATGGCACCCCAGGCTTTGGCCCGGCGACTGAGCTCGGAGAGGGTCTCTTTCGTGCTCTCAGCCAACCCCGCGATCCGCCGCTCCTTTGAGGCCCTGCGCGGAGCGGGTCTTTCCGAGGGCGTTGATTTTGGGCTGGCCACCAGGCGTGAGATCATGTTGGAGGGACGTCCTGGGCTCCCGAAGCTGGCAGGTTCAAGGATTGAGCCCAAGAAATATCTGTTCATAGGGGAAAACTCGGCCGCGCCTCGACTCGCGGCCGGGCTTTCGGGCTCGCGCCTGGCCTGGCGCCAGCTCGCCGACACCGCGCTCCATTGCTCTTGGCCCGGGGAGGACGAGAGGATCCCGCGGCCCTGGTTCGATCCGCGCCAACACCGGGACGCCCGCAAGCTCGCGGCCTTCCTCGAGTACAAAGAAATAGACGTTCTGATCGTGGAGGACCCGCGCGCGCTCAAGCTCGCTTGGCTCATGCAGACGCTGGGCTATCACGAGGCCTTGGCGGTGGTGCCGACCGGCCGCGCGGCCGCCTTCAACCCTTGGAGAAGCCCCGTGGTCGCGCATTACTCGGGCAACAGCCTTAAAGCAGCCGAGGCCGCGGCGCGCCTGCAGCCGGTCCCAACCCTTGATCTCGATTTGCGCGCGCTGCCCGGCGGCAAAGAGGGAGAGTACCGCTTCATCGCCCGGCATGACGAGAACCCCGCCGCGGGCCGCGCCGCTCCACTGGTCGAAGACGTCTTGAAGCTTGTCGCCTCGGCTGGGGCCGAGGTCCAGATCGAGCTCAAGGACAACGCCGGGGAATTTCCCGGCGTTGAAGGAGAGGTCCTAGCTCTCCTGCGGCGAGAAGGACTTCTCTCCCAGGCCTGGTTGTCTTCTTTCGATCTCGTCACTCTCGGGAATTTGCGCGCCCTGGACCCGAGCGCGCGGCTGGGCTATCTGCCCTCGAGCCTCGGGAAGGGCTGGCTTTCCTTTATCCGAGGCCTCCTGGGCCGATCCGCCCGCTCCATGGGGCGGGGTTTGCGGGAAAGCCAGGCCCAATCTTTGCACCTGCTCTGGACCAACGTGATTTTCCGCCCCTGGCTCATCAACTATTTCCAGAGGCGGGGCTTTGAAGTCTGGATTTACACAGTTAATAATCGGCTTCTCTTCTGGCTCATGCGCCGGCTGGGGGCCGACCGCATATTCACGGACCGTCCCGAGCGGTTTAGTCGCGAAGATTAAGTTATCCCCAAAACTTCGCGACGAAGTTTTGAGGATAACCGCTCGTGGCGCGCTCTAGGCCTTAAGACCTAGAACCAAGTGGGCTCACAGGCCCATGCGCCGGATATGCTTTGGCTTTACACTGGGATTAGGAGGACATAAACATGAAAACCCCAAACCTGCCGCGACCGTTCTTCATAGCCGCATTGATTGCGACTCCTTTCCTGGCCCATGCCGCGGGCGACTTCGAGCTCCCAACACAGAAGCTGGGACAGCTTCGCCTTGAGATGGGGCAATTCGAGAAAAGCCGGCTCAAGGATCAAGGTGGGCCGGCCCTTCCCCGCGTTTTGAAGGCGCGGTTGGAAGGCTCGGACAAGCGTCCCGTTTTTGGCTATCTCGAACGCTACAAGGAAGCCGACACGATGGGAAGCGTCATTCATATCCAAGGCAACGTATTTTTTAAAGAAGACAAACTGACGCGCCGCATTGACGCCACGGTTAGGATCGAGTACCAATTCAACCGAAAGACAGGCATCTGGTCGCAGACGCAAGCGGAAGGCGTGGATTACCTCAACAATGCGACTATACGGGTGAGGACCTACAAGCCGGAGCTCATCCGCGAGGACGTCGAGGACGGCACGGGGCTGACCCATCCAAAGCAGTATTACAGGGTTCAGCTTCTAAGCGCCGAGGTCGAGATCCGGCTCTAACCCGTTAAATCTGGTAAGATTTGACAAATGCTGACCGGGCTTCTGCTGTTCGGCGTGTTTCTGGCCATGGCCATGGCCATGTACGCGGGGAAACTCCCGGCCCTGCTGGCCCTCCCGATACTGGCCTTCGCGGTCACCGTGGTCTCGGCCTTTCCCTCTCTCTACTCCCAAAACGCCTCGGCCGAGCTTTGGCCCCGGCTCATCCATGCGGCCTCCGAGAGCCTGAACCTCGCCTTCACCGTGGTCGCGGCCCAGGGCGTCGGGCGCCTGCAGGCCGCGATATTCACCGTCATGCTGGGGGGAATATTCGGTCATTTCCTCAAGGGCTCCGGCGCGGCCGAGAGCCTGGTGCGCAAGGTGGCCGAGCTTGCCGGGGACAGGCCCTTCTCCTTGAGCCTGGCCATGACCGTGGCCGTGAGCGCGCTCTTTACGACCCTGTCCGGCTTGGGTTCGGTGATCCTGGTCGCCAACATCTACTTCCCAGCACTTCTCTCCTTGGGCGTGCCACCTCTCTTGACCGGATGTCTCTTCATCATGGGCTTCTCCTTGGGGGGGATTTTTAATCTCGCGAACTGGGCCCTTTACCTCGACGTCCTGCATTTGAGCTCCTCGCAAGTCCTCTCCTACGCCGTGCCCTTCGGAGTCTTGAACCTTGCGGTGCTGACGGCCTTTCTGATTGTTGAATTTCGCAAATCGAAGATTCCGGTGCCCGCGCGCTCGGCTGTCTTGGCCGCGCTGGGGACAATCCTTCTGGGCGCCCTGCTTCTGGCGGCCAAGAGCCGCGCGGCCGAGCTCCAGGGCCTCTTGCCGAGCCTGCGCTTGGCCTTTCTGCTCCTGCTCGCAGCACTCTTCGCCGTCCCCAGAAGCGCCAAGGGCCTGGGGGGAGCCGCGGTGCTGGCTCCCTTCGTCCCCATCGGCCTTGTGCTCTTCCTCGGCTGGCCCATCAGCTCGGCCCTTCTTCTGGGCATCCTCTACCTCTATAGACGGGCCCAACACCCTAATCGCGGCAAGCTCCTCGTCCAATCCGCGCTCGAGGGCATCCAGGGCGTGGCTCCCGCGGTGGCGGTGATGATGGGCATCGGGATGGTGCTCGTCGCGGTGTCCCAGCCCGCGGTGGGTCAAAGCCTCGGGCCGTGGCTCGCCATGATACTGCCCCGAACCTCTTCCGGCTACGTCCTCCTCTTCACCGCACTCGCCCCGCTCGCCCTGTACCGAGGCCCCCTGAATCTCTGGGGCATGGGAAGCGGCCTGGTCGGCCTCATTCAGAAATCCAACTTGATCGCCGCCCCCCGCATCATGGCGGCCTTCCTGTCCACGGGCCAGATCCAGGGGGTGTGCGACCCCACCAATACCCACAACGTCTGGGTCGCCAACCAGCTCAAGGTCGAACTCAACGCCATCTTGAAGAAAACCTTGCCTTACATGTGGCTGGCGGCCTTCCTGGGCCTGATCCTGGGCCTTTATGCCGGATAAGCGCTGCCGCGTCGGAATCGACGTCGGCGGCACCTTCACCCACGCCGTGGCCCTCTCGGAGCCCGAAGGGTCGCTTCTGGCGCAAACCAAGGTCCCAACCACTCACTCGGCCCCGGAAGGCGTGTCCCTCGGCATCGTCCACGCCCTGCGCCAAATCTTGAAGGACGGGGGTGTGGCGCCCGGGGACGTAAGCCGCGTGGCTTACTCCACGACCCAAGTCACTAACGCTTTGCTGGAGGGGGACGTCTGTTCCGTGGGCATATTGGCCGTCGGCCGCGGCTGGGAGGGAGCTAGGACACAAAGCGAGACCGCCTTGGAGCCCTTGGAGCTCTGCCCCGGGCGGTTTCTCAAGGCCTTCCACGCCTACGCGGACCTGGACAAGGACTCCGGGGACGCGGCCCTGTCCCAAGCCATCGAAAGCCTGCGCGCGCTAGGGGCCGAGGCCCTGGTCGCGGTCTCGGCCTTCAGCGTGGACAATCCCGATCTCGAGAAGCGGCTCCTGGACTTGGCCGCGGGCCTGAATATTCCGGCCACCGCCACCCATGAGGTCTCCCAACTCTACGGGCTCAAGATCCGCACGCGCACGGCCGCCGTCAATGCGGCCCTTCTTCCCAAGATGATGCAGACGGCCTCCATGACCGAGGCCGCGGTGCGCGCCCTCGACATCAAGGCCCCGATCGTGGTCATGCGCTCCGACGGCGGCGCCATGGACATCAGCGAGATGAAGCGCCGGCCCATCCTCACCTTGCTCTCCGGCCCCGCCGCGGGCGTGGCCGCGGCCCTAATGGCCGCGCGGATCGCCGACGGCCTTTTCCTCGAGGTGGGGGGGACCTCGACCGACATCTCCTGCATCAAGAACGGCCATCCCTCCCTCAAGGCGGCGCGGGTGGGCGCGCACCGGATATTCCTCAACACCTTGGACGTGCGCACTGTGGGCGTGGCCGGAGGCTCGATGCCCCGGGTCTCGGGCCGGAAAGTGGCCGCGGTGGGGCCACGCAGCGCCCATATCGCGGGGCTCGGCTACAGCGCCTTCCCGCGGGAAGGCGCGTCTTGGACGAAGGCCGCGACTTTCTCGCCCAAGCCCGGGGATCCCGCCGATTATCTCGCTCTGCTCGAGGGTGGCGCGAAGCTGCCATCGGCAGCGCTCACCCCGACCTGTGCTGCCAACGCCCTGGGGCTTCTCCCCGAGGGAGACAACGCCCGCGGGGACGCGGCCTCGGCGGCCAAGGGCTGCGCCGCATTGGCAGAGATCCTCGGAAAATCTCCCGAGGAAGCCGCCCGGGAGATCATGGCCGCGGGCGCGCGGCCGATCCTGGCGACCTTAAAGGAGCTCATCGAGGAATACCAGATGGACGCCGAGCGCGTAAAACTGGTGGGAGGAGGCGGGGGGGCCGGCGTCTGGATCCAGTATTTATCCCGGGAGCTCAAGCTCCCGGGAGGCGTGGTGGAGCACGCCCCGGTGATCTCGGCCATCGGAGCGGCCCTGGCCCTGCTCCAGGAAACCGTCGAGCGCAACCTCATGGACCCCAAGCCCGAGGACTTGGCCCAAATCCGGCGCGAGGCCGAGGACAGGCTCCTGCGCTCGGGGGCGATCCCGGAAAGCATAGAAGTCCGGGTGGAGGCGGACTCCCAAAGGGGAATACTGCGCGCCGTCGCGGTGGGCTCGCACGAGATGGCGGCCGACGAGAAAAAGCTCCCCCTGGAGGAGATCGCGGCCAAGGCCGCGGAGCTCATGGGGGCGGCGGACGGCGCGTCTCTCACGGCGCGCACCGACCGCTATCTTGTCTACGAGTCCCGCATCCTGCGCAAGAGCTTCCTGGGGCTTTCCCGGCAGGCGAAAACGCCGTGGCGGGTCCTCGACTTGAATGGCCGGGCGCGCCTGGCCTCCTCCAACGGAACCGTGCTCAAAACCTCGGCCAAGAGCCTGCTCCAGGATCTCCCCTCGGCCGTAGAGCGCTATTCCAACTACGGGGACGCGGGGCAGGTGCTTCCCCAAACCTTTCTGGTGCTCAATGACAGGACCGTGGACCTCTCGGGCCTGGCGAACCTCGAGCAGATGCTCTCGGTCTGCCATCAGGAGCTCGGGCGCCTCAAGGCCGAGGACCCGGTGGTCCTGGCGATCAGTTTTCCGTAGAATATAACGAAATGAACAAGACGACGGCGCTATCGAAGAAGCTCTCCAAGAAAGGCTTCCTGCATCTCATTAGCCTGCCCCAGAACGACCCGGAGCTGGCCCGCCTCGCCTTCGCGGCCGGGGCCGACGCGGTGAAGGTCCATTTAAACGTGCATCACCACGCCAGCGGCACCCGTTTCGGCCCTTGGGCCGAGGAAGAAGGGAAAATCCGTGCCATCATTAAGGAAGCCTCCGGCCCCGTCGGGCTCATGCCTGGAGCGGAGTCCCCGGCCGGCCCCGAGGACATGCGCCAAGCCCTTGACGCGGGCATAGACTTCATAGACATCTACGACCACCACATGCCGGCCTGGATGCTGGAGCTTCCCGCAGGCCTCATGATCGCGGCGGGACACGGCGCGTCCCTCGATGACGTCAAGGCCATGGACGAGCTCGGCATGGATTTCCTAGAGGCCTCCGTGATCCCGACCGCCGATTACGGCAAGCCGCTCATGGTCAAGGATCTTGAGCTCTACCGCCAGCTGGCCACGGCCGCGCGCTCGCCGGTGTTCGTGCCCACCCAAAAAAAAATAGAGCCCCGGGAGGTCGCCGTTTTAAAGCGCGCCGGCGTGCGCGGGCTCATCCTCGGCGCCATCGTCCTGGGGAATACCGCTGAAAGCTTCCAGGCCAACCTCGCGCGCTTTCTCGATGGGACGCGTTGAGACCCTGGGACTCATCCCTCAGGACGAGCGGCCGGTAAGCCTCTCCCAGCCCAAGCGGCTCATGGAGGCGGCCGGGGCGCGCGTTTTGACGCCTCCCCTCGGGCTTCTCGGCCATCGCGAGAGGCCCGGAAACCCCGAGGCCTTGGGGCGCTGGCTCCTGCGCGAGGCTCCCAGGGCCAGGGCCTGGGCTCTTTCCCTCGACATGCTGGCCTACGGGGGCCTCGTGGCCTCGCGCGAACTGAAGCATCCTCTGGAAGTGGCATTGCGGCGGCTCGATATCCTGCGGCAAGCCAAGAAACTCAATCCCCAAACTGCTTTCATGGGATTTCAGGCCATCCGCAGGCTTTCGGTCAGCATCAAGAGCTCCCGCGACGTCAAGGCCTGGCGCAGGCACCACGAACAGGAGAGTCTTCTCAAGCACCGGGAAAGAAATCACCGGGTGAATCTGAAGGCCCTGGAATTACTACACGATAACTCCTTGGATTTCCTGGCACTTCTACAGGAGGACGCCAAGCCGCGGGGACGGCATAAAGTGGAGCAGAAAGTCCTTCAGGCTTTCTGCTGGAAGTATGCCTTGGACGAGCGCTTCGTCCTAGCCCCCGGCGCCGACGAGGGCGCCTTGGCCCTTTTGGCTCGCTCGTTCCTGAGAATTCAAGGGCGGGTTCCTAAGATCAAGATCGTGTTCTCATCGGAAAGAGGCTCGCGGCGGGTGATCGTCTACGAGGACCGACCATTGCGGCAGACCGTTTCCGGCCAGCTCGCCGCCCTAGGCGCGGCCCCCGGTCCGGGGGCCGCGACGGAACTATGGATATGGTGCCCCGACCGTCCCAGCCAGGATCTCTGGCTCGAGGGTCCCTTGCCCCTGTCGGGACAATTCGAGCGAGAAATGAATGTCTTCATCGGCAAGCTCGCTCGGGCTCTCGCCCAGGGAAGGCGCATAGTCTTGGCCGACACCGCCTACGCCAATGGGGCCGACCCCCATCTCATGGAGAGGCTGAGCCGGGAAATCCCGCTGGGGAGCCTTCTTGGCTACTCGGCCTGGAACACGGCGGCCAACACCCTCGGCTTCGCTTTGGCCCAGGCCGCGCTCGGAGTCCGGGACCGGACCTTCCCTATGCTGCGCCTGTGGGAGGATTGGGGCTATCAAAGCATGGTAAGGCCGGGCCTGCGCGAATGGGCCCGCGGGCGCGGATTCGACGAGTGGCGGCTAAAATCCTCCGAAAGGCGCCAAGCTGAGGCGTGGCTAAAGGCAAGAATGAACGACTGGAGACAAGAGACGCTCGCTCCCCATTTTCGTGGAATAAAAGGCAGGTTTCGCATAAGACTGCCCTGGTCTCGCCTTTTCGAGGTGGATATATGTCCTATATCGTAGAACCCAAGAGGAAAATCCCGGTGGCGGGCGACTGCGACGTGCTCGTCTGCGGAGGAGGGGCGGCCGGCTACTGCGCGGCCGTCGCCTCGGCACGAAACGGCGCGCGCACGACCTTGATAGAGCGCCACGGCTTTCTCGGCGGCTCGGCCACGCAGGCCTTGGTCCTTCCCCTCATGACCTTCCACGCCGCCCCGGATGAGCAGGTGGTCAAGGGCATCGGCGAGGAGATCGTCCAGGAGGTGATGCGCCTGGGAGGCTCTCCGGGACATCTGCCCGATCCCTTGGGATGCGCGGCCACCTTCACTCCGGCCGACCCCGAGTGGGTCAAGTTCGCCATCTTGAAGCTCGTCCACGAAAGCAAGGTCCAGTTGCACTTCCATAGCTTCGTGGCCGGGGCGCTGCTCACGGGGCGCCGCGTGAGCGGGGTCGTGGTCGAGAACAAGTCGGGGCGGCAGGCTTTCAGGGCCCAGGTGGTGATAGACGCCACCGGAGACGGGGACGTGGCGGAGAAGGCCGGGGCACGGCTCGTGCATGGGCGCGCCGCCGACGGGAAAACCCAGCCGCTCACTCTGATGTTCCGCATGTACGGGGTGGACGCCGCGGCCGTGCGCCGCTACGTGCGCGAGAACCCCCGAGAGTTCGTCCTGACCGATGAGGCCCGGCGGGATATCGAGTCCCTGCCCGTTCTCGCGGTATCGGGGTTCTTTGGCCTGGTCAAAAAAGCCCAGGCCGCCGGCGACTTCGGAGGATTCCGGGACCGGGTCCTCTACTTCGAGATGCCCAAGCCCGGGGAGGTCATGGTCAACATGACTAGAGTGGGCAACCTCTCCGGGGTCAACGCCCGAGACCTCTCGGCCGCGGAGCTGGCGGGCCTTGCGCAGGTCCAGCAGTCGGTGAAATTCCTCAAGAAATACATCCCCGGATTCTCCGACGCGGCACTCCTCGAGGTCGCGGCTCAGATCGGGGTGCGCGAGACCCGGCACTTGGCCGGACGCTACACCTTGACCGCCGAGGACGTGCTGGCGGGCCGAAAGTTCGCGGACGGGATCGCGCGGGGGGCTTTCCCCATAGACATCCATTCCCCGGACGGCTCGGGGCTCACCATGAAGAAAATGGAGCCGGGCGCCTGCTACGACATCCCCTTCCGCTGCATGCTCCCCAAGGAGGTGGAGGGGCTCCTCGTGACCGGGCGGGCCATATCGGCCACCTACGAGGCCAGCGCCTCCTCGCGGCTATCCCCGACCTGCATGGCCCTGGGAGAGGCCGCGGGCACGGCCGCGGCACTCGCCGTCAAGCGCAAGGTATGGCCCTCCAAGCTCGACCCGGAGCTTCTACGCGAAACCCTGCGCCGACAGGGCGCGGTGGTTTAATCCAAGTCGAGGCGGATCTCTTCCCAGCGGGCGAGCGCCGTCAAGTCCTTTCCTTTACTCAGATCCGGCGGCGTGATCCATTCCCCCGAGCCCTCCAAACGGACCTTGAGCGCGCCCTCCCCGGGTCGCAGCCAGCCTTGACCGAAGAGATAGCCCTTCCCGTAGATGGCCTCGGGGGAGGAAGGGGCGGGCCCCGGGAGACGGGCAAAGACCACCGAGCCGTCGCGGTCCACGATCTCGAAGTAGTCGCGTATCCCCCGGTAGCCGTCCAGTATTCTCTGGAGCTGGGGGATGGAGTCGAATTTCTTGGCGAGCTCCGGGTCGAGGCGCGGGTTCTTGCGGAGCGCCCGGACGAGCTCACGGCGCAGCCTCACGGGAGGGCTTCCTGCCGGCAAACGATCCCAGACCTCCAGTTGGTATTCGGGAGCCTCGACCAGCAGGTAAACGGGATTGACCCGGGAATAGCCGAAAAAGCCCTCGCCTTGGAAGCCGTCCTCCAACCCCGCCCCGTCCAAGGTATGCTCGAAGGGAATGATTTGAAAGGCGCTGGCGGCCCCCTCATCCGGAGGGGGCTTGAGCTCCCCGTCTACCTTTGAGAACTTCCTGCTCGTGATGATCTCGAATACCCCGGGGTGATGGGCGCGGATTTGGCCGAACGCCCCCAAAGAAGCCCCCGTAAATCCCCCGACGCCTCCCACGGGCTTGACCACGCGCGCCAGGACCGCGGAGCTTCCATCCTTAAAGTCCACGCGGAGCTCGCCGTTGACGCGGTTTTCGATGCGGATGGAGGCGGCCGGCTTGTGGGGCCCCTGAACGCGTATGGACCATACGTCGCCGTGGCGCGGCTGGTAGTCGGCCAGGCTCTTATCGTCCAAGCGGAGCCACTCAGAGCCCACGCGCTTGACCAGGACCTCGTTGCCCAAATAGGGGGCGCACTCCTTGCCGAATAGGCCCTGCCCGCCGCGAATATCCGTCACCACGGCCGCGCCCTGGTAGCTCGCATACTTTCCCTTATTGATTCTCGAAAACTCGCGGGGCAGGAAGGAGAACAGGAGAGCCATGCCGTTGTCTCCGCGCACCCGGATGTGTATCCCGTTGGCCGCCGTCGCGGTCACGCTCGAGTCCTTGGCGAGGTTTGCGGCGGTGAACCCTGGGATGGTCACTCTGGTCAGCGGTCCCTCCAAGGCCGAGATCACCCGGCCGATCTCGGAGCCGGCACCTTCCTTGCGGAAATAGGCCGTGATCCGGCCCCCGGGCTGGTTCTCGACCGTGATCTCCTGGGGCAGGCCAGGCTGGGCCGGGGCGGGCCAGGTGAAGAGGAAAACCATGAAGAAAAGACTACTCATTGGAGAATGTTATCAAATTGATCGCAGACCCCATTTCAGCTGTTTTTATCGGCATGCTCCTCTTGAGGACTGCGTCATAAGAACCTCCGGCAAAGGGGGCAATCATCGTCTTTATCGCCGCCAACGATGAGGTTTATCTCGTCGGAAGGGTAGTCCGCGAGGATATCCAGCCCGCGCCCGAAGAAGAAGTCCCTCGCCGCCCCGCAGGCGGCCTCCCACCCGAGTTGAAAGTACCCCTCGACGCGCTCGGATTCCTGGACCTCCACGCAGAACCCGTCCTCCGAGCGCTCCACCGTAAATCGCCGTCCCGCGGCCGCCCAGAGCTCAAGACGGCGCGAATCGCATTTAGCGAACCGCGCCAGGGCGAACTCCAGGGCCGCCCCGTCCGCCTCCCTTCTTACCAGCCTGTCGTCCATATAGATGTGCATAGCGCCTCCTTGAGATGGCTGCCCTATCTATACGAGCCACCCCCCGGAAAAGTTCCATAACGACAGGTGAAAGAGATGCGCCCTTTGCTAAGGGCTCGTACTGTCGCGGAGATGGACCGCCTCTTAAAGGCTTTGCAAACTATGCACAATGTCCCCACGGCTCAATGGATAGAGCCCCCGCAACTGCTGGATGGACGGGCGCCGACGTGGCCACTTCGCTCGCGTTCGGCAAAGATCGCGTCCTTCCTCCCGAGAGATGGCCTGGATTAGCCCTAGGCGGCCGGGTTCTGTCCCAACCGAACCTGGGTCAGTTCCGTGATGAGATTCCCGGCCCAACGAAAGATGTTGTTATCTTTGACGGTCTCTCTCAGTCGATTCATGCGCGCCCGCCTCTCGTCCGGCGGCATCTCCAGAGCATACCGGATCGCCTCGGCAACCTGCTCGCTGTCGTAGGGGTTCACGAGCAACGCATCTCTGAGTTCGCGGGACGCCCCCGCGAAGCGGCTCAGGACCAAGGCGCCCCCGTCGTCATCGCGCGCCGCGACGAACTCCTTGGCGACCAGGTTCATGCCGTCCGAGAGCGAGGTCACCATGCAGACGTCGGCCGTTCTATAGAACGGAAGGATCTCTTGATGGTTGTGATGCCGCTTCAGGAAGACAATTGGGCGCCAGTCGGAGCCCTTGAATTTCCAATTGATCCGGTCAGCTTCAGCATCGGTCTCGGCCAGAAAATCGTTGTAGCGCTTGATATGGGTCCGGCTGGGAGCGCCAAGCTGCACGAAGGTGAAGCGGCCCCGATAGGCGGGGTACTTATCGAGGAACCGCTCGACGGCCCGAAAACGCTCCAAGATTCCCTTGGTATAGTCCACCCGGTCCACGCCGACCCCGAGGAACTCTGCCTTGATCCTTAGTTCCTTCAAGACCGCCGCCCGATCGGCCTTCGGCGCTCCGCCTGCCGGAGCCGCCTGCGGAGCGGTGGGGAAATCCACGCTGATAGGGAATGGCTTCACCGCCGTCATGTGGCCCTCCTTGATCACGGAGAACCGTTCGCGGTCGATGCGGCACTCCATAGTCCGGTCGACGGTCTCTAGGAAGTTGTTGCAGTGATATTGGGTATGGAAGCCAACGATGTCAGCCCCCAACATCCCGTAGATAAGTTCCCTCTGCCAGAGGCAGATGCCGAAAGATTCGGGGTTGGGCCAGGGGATATGCCAGAAGAGAGCGATGCGCGCATCTGGCCGCTTTCCCTTTATGATCCTAGGCAGCAGAGCGAAGTGATAGTCCTGGATCAGGACGCAAGGCGCTGAAAGGTCTTCGATCTCATCGAGGACGGTCTCGGCGAATTTCCGATTGGCCGCCTGATAGTGGGCCCAGTCCTCCGGCCGGAATTCGGGACGGACGTGCGCGATATGGCATAGCGGCCAAAGTCCCTCGTTGGAGAAGCCGTAATAGTAGCCGTTCTCCTCATCGCTGGTGAGTGCGACCCGGCGCAGGGTGTAGTGAGGATCGTCGGGGGGAACCTTGACGCGCTTGAATTCGTCCACGAAATCCCAGTCCGCATCCCCCGCGCCGTGCGCGATCCAGGTTCCGCCGCAAGCCCTCATGAGCGGGTCCAAGGCCGTCACAACTCCGCCCGCCGGGACGATGACCTCGACCTCCCGCCCCTTGTAGTGGTGCATGTAGGGCTCACGATTGGAGACGATCACCAGCGGCTGGCCGCCCAACTTGGTCTTGACGTGTTCCTTGAGACGCTCCGAGGTCCAAAGCGATTCGGAGGCCTGCCTGAGCCTGGCTTCTTCCTCCGCGGCGCTCTTGGCGACCGAAAGGTGCCTGGCAAAGGTCGTGATTTCCTTGGCCATGGGCGCGAAGAGGTCTCCCCTGGGCAGGGGCGACGATTCCATGGCCCCTCCCGCTCTAAGCTGCTTCATCCATTCGGCCATCTGGGCGATGGGTCCAACGAAGCTCCATTGGACGACGAGCAAGGTCACCAGGGCGATGATCACCGCCTGAGCGAGGACGCGCAGGAACGTGTTCCTCCATATCTCCTGCAGCCGCACGCGGATATAGGAGGTCTCGTGGAAGATGACGATGGCGCCCAGGACCTTGTCATCGACGCGCAGGGGCATCGCGAAGAGGTGCAGCTCTCTTTTATCGACCCGATCGAAGCCGCCGGACTCGACGCCGTTCGAAAGGGCGTTTCTGACCGTGGGGGGGGCGGTCGGAAGGGCGGCGGCCAGGCTCATCGTGATGGCAAGGGGGGTTTCTTTGGCGTCATAGACGGCCACGCCCGCGAGCCTTTCGCGGTTGCCGAACTTCTCTACGAGCCGCTGCAGCTTCTCCGATGATCCCTTCTGCACCAGCGGTTCGAGCGTTTCTTGAAGACCCTCGGCAAGCAGGCGCGAGCGACGCGCCAACTCATCCTCCTGACGCTGTTTCTCTTGGCCGACCTGGAAATAAGCGGAAAAGGCGGCCACCGTCCCGACGGCGACGACCAACGAGAGGATGAGCCGTAAGGTGATCCGCATCTCCTCATCCCTCCTTGAAGGCTCTCGTGAGCAGGGGCGGGGCCAGGAAAGTCGTCAGGACAACCATGCCCACGACGGCCGCGTATAGAGGCGCCCCGATGACGCCGGAGGCCAGGCCGATCTGGGCGAAGATGAGACCAACCTCGCCGCGCGGGATCATTCCCACCCCGATCCCCAATTGGTTGAGGCCCCTGCCGCGAGCCGCCCAGCCGCTGACCACCTTGCCGATGACCGCCAGCAAGACCATCGATAGGGCGAGAAGGATCATCTTGTGATTGCCCGTCACCAGCGGGTTGTAGGCGCCGAGTTGGACCTTCGCTCCCACCATGACGAAGAAGATGGGGACGAAAATGTCCGCCACGGGTTTGAGCGCACCGTCGATATCCTCGCGCTTGTCGGTCCTGGCCAGGAGCACGCCGGCGGTGAATGCCCCGACGATCAAAGCCGTCCCCACGGCGTGGGCCGCGAGAGCCGTGATGAAGGCGAAAATCACGGCCGACACGATGAGAATACCTCGGACCCTCATGCGCTGAACCATGCCGACCAAAAATTGGGATATCCTCGGTCCCAGCCAGAGCGCCACCGAAAGAAATCCTGCGGCGAACAGGGTGCTGCGCGCCACTGAAGGCCATGAAAGAACACCTGATAAAGCGACGCCCTGGACAGCGGACAGGATGATGATTCCAAGGATGTCGTCGATAACGGCGGCCCCGAGGATAATCTGCGCCTCCGGGATGTTCAGTTTGCCCATATCGGCCAGTACCCTGGCCGTAATCCCGACGCTCGTCGCGGTCAAGGCCGCGCCTACGAAGACCGCCTGCATTCCGCCGTAGCCCAAGACAGACATCAGCGCATACCCCAGGACAAAAGGCGCGACCACGCCGACGCACGCCACGGCCAGCGAGGCCGGCCCTGCCTTAAGAAGCTGAGACAGGTCGCTGTTGATACCCGTCTCGAAGAGCAGGAGAATCACCCCGAACTCTGCCATCAGCGTCAAGGCAGGGTCCTCCGGATGGAAAAAATTGAAAAGGCCGAATCCTAGGACCACGCCCCCCAACAATTCTCCCAACACGGGAGGCTGTCCCAAGCGTTCGGCCACTTCGCCGAAAATTTTGGCGCTCAAGAGAATGACCGTGAGATTGGCCAGAAAACCGACGACGTTTATCTCATGCATTGCCGGTCGCTCGTCGAAGAGGTCGCCCGAGATCCCCCCTGGAATGAAAAATCGCCATCCCACGCAAGGCAGGATGACGACTGAAATAAAAAGGCCACCCCTGTTGCGCAGGATGGCGGCCCGACCATCCAAAGCCCTCTGGAAGCGAGGCTGTCGTCCCAGACCCTTGGACTGCTCTCTCCATTGAAGCATTTCCGCGGAAACCCGTCAAAATGGAGGAGCTCATTCACGCATCCGAAAGCGCTCCATCAAGGCGGCAACCATCCTGCGGACCGCGGGATTGCGGCTCGGAGACCTCCCGCTGCTAAGCCAGACGCGCTCCCTGATTCCAGTCCTTCGCTCATGCAGTTTGACCAGCCGTCCGGCCTCCAGATCGGGCTTGACCACCAATAGGCTCAGGGCGGCCACGCCCCTTCCCTTCACCGCCAGACGCCGAATGACGTCGGCATCCTCCAACTCCGCCTCGACGGAGGCAACCACCCCGCGCGCGTTCAAGTACCGGTCCACCTGCCCGCGGATCGGGTGCTCGCGCGGCCTCAGCAGCATGGGAACCCGGGAGAGCTGGGCCGGGAAACGTTTGACCAGCCGCGCGATCGGAGGACTCGCGACGAAGGCCACGGGCAAATCGGCAACCAACCTGCTCCTGATGGCCGGGACAGATGAGATAGTCAGCCTGGCGCAGGACACCACCAACTCGAAGGACTGCCGTTGGAGCCCCGCAGCGAGCTCCTCCTGGCCCGCGTTGAATGCCGCCACGCGCACACGCCTGTCCGCGCTTCGGGCGAATTCCAGGATGCCGACGACGACCTCCTTCGGCACCCTCGCCTGGATGCCGACGTGAAGGACGGGCGGTGCGGTGAATCCGTTTTCAAGAAGCGCGGCCAATTCCTCTCCCGGGATGAAAATCCTCTCGCAATACTCGAACACTCTTCGTCCCTGGGCCGTCAGCGACATGCCTTTCTTACCGCGGTCGAACAGCGAAGTCCGGCATGATCGCTCGAGTTCCTTTAGCTGAGCACTCAAGGTGGGCTGGGACAACCGCAGCCGTCCTTTAGCCGCCGCGATGCTCCCGGCCCTGGCCACCGTCCAGAAATAGAAGAGGTGATGGTAGTTCAGAGGTATCATCGTGTTATTCTATGTATAATGCATATTATAATTCATTTTATGCATGTCATGCCCCAAGGGAGTCTTCGCTGTCTTCGCTTCCCGCCTAACGATGATCCTCCGATCCATGGCCGCAAGGCCATCCGATGATCGCCTCCACCAAGCGCTTCCTCATGATCGTCTCCAAACACCGCTACGGCGCCGCATTCTTCACCTTCATATTGGCCGCAGTCATCACGGGCATCTCATGCGTGGCTTTCATGCGGGCCTTTGAAGCGGTCTTAGCCCGCCGGCTCGACTTCCACAGCATAGGCTGGTGGTGCCTGCTGACCACCCCGGCCCTGTTCCTATTGTCGGTCGAATTGATGCGCCGAGCGGCCCCGTGCGCCGACGGCACGGGAATCCCCCAAGTCATCTTCGCGATCAAGCATTCCACACCCGCGTCGGAACACGCGCTGGCACCGTTGACCTCTCCCCATACGATGTTCGTCAAGGTCGCCGCGCTGCTCATCGCGTTGTTAGCCGGAGCCTCCACGGGCCGCGAGGGCCCGACCGTGCATATCGCAACATGCGTCTTCGTAACTCTTGTCCTCGCCGCACGAGGACTCTTAGGGCTTCAACTCGATCTACGCTCGGCCATGGTCGCCGGGGGCGCGGCGGGCTTGGCCGCTGCGTTCAACACGCCGCTGGCCGGCGTCACTTTTGCCGTCGAGGAACTGACGACCGACTACTTCGGCGAAGTCAAGGAATTCGTCATCATCTTCGAGATGACCGGACACCACCAGATGCTGACTCCCATCATGCTGGCATCCCTCGTCGCCTTCGTGGTCGCGCGGCTGCTGGGCGCAAGGCATCTCTACCAATCGCTCTCATTGAACTATCAGTTTCTGCTGCGGGCGAAGCGGTAGCATCCCCTCAGTTTCCAGTAACAAATCCCCTTGACTCTATACTTAGGTATAGGGTCTATACTGTGATTGAGGGATTGCCATGGATGGAAGATTGACTATAGGCAGGGTGGCCAAGCAGGCCGGGGTCAACGTTCAAACGGTCCGCTACTATGAGCGCCGCGGACTCTTGTTTCCAGACGGCCACCGGGACTCAGGCTATAGGCTATACGGCAAGGAGGCCGTCAGGAAGCTTCGTTTCATCAGGAATGCCCAAAACCTCGGCTTCTCCCTTGACGAGATCGCCAAGCTCCTGCGCCTGCGCATCGGCCGCAAGATCCAGTGCGGCAAGGTCAAAGGTCAGGCCCAGGCACGACTCAAGATCGTGCAGGACAAGATCGCGGGGCTTGGCGCGATGGAGAGGGTGCTCGAACGGCTCATTCGGACATGCTCGGCTAGGGCGACGACCAATCGCTGCCCGATCCTGGACAGTCTTGAAGATGGGGGAGGAAATCGCCATGAACAATAGAGTCATTGTCGGAGCCGTTGCCCTGGCTTCAGCGGGCTTGGCCTCAATTTGCTGCGTCGGCCCGCTGATCGTGACCGGCCTGGGTCTTGGCAGCCTGGGTTTGGCCGCGGGTCTCTCCCAGTACCGGCCGCTGTTTCTTGCCCTGACGGGACTGGTCCTCGCCGCCGGTTTCTACCAGGCATACAGGAAGCGGCCGGTCGCCTGCGCGGATGGCGACTGTGAGCTGCGATCCGGCAGCCGCACGGTGAAGGCCACGCTCTGGGCCGTAACGGTCATGACTTTGGGCGTGGCGACTTTTCCCAACTGGTCCGCCTGGGTGCTCAACGGAGGGTCTGTCGCCGCTCCGGCGGACGCCCAGGTGATCAGTCTCAGGGTTTCGGGCATGGACTGCGCGGCCTGCACCGTGGCGATCAAGAAGTCGGTGGAGAAGGTCCCCGGAGTCTACTCCGCCAGCGTGGATTTCGACAGCCAACAGGCTCGGGTAGCCACGAACGGCAAGGCCGATCCCCAGGCTGTGCTCAAGGCAGTAGCCGCCGCCGGCTACAAGGCCGAAATTCTGGAGGGAGGGGCTCATGGAAAGCCGCGCTCCTAACCACGAAGAGTGCTGCCACATCGGGACGACGGCTTGTCCGTGCCCCCTCTGCGGCAACGCCGGGCGCAAGGTGGCGGCTTTGACCTTGGATCATCACGTCCCTCAGCCCTTGAGAGCGGCCATCGGCGACGACGCCACGTTCTGCCTCAACCCGGCCTGCGAAGCGGTCTACTGCAACCCGAGCGGATTCGTCGTCCGCAAAAGCCAGACGATTCTGCCAGTGACGATAAAGGACGGGGGAGATCAGGTGCCCGTCTGCTATTGCTTCGACTTCAAGCGCGGCGATCTCCGACAGGACCTGGCGGAGAGAGGCAAGACCGATATCCCGGAGCGAATCAAGAAGGGAATCGCCGAGGGCCGCTGCGCCTGCGAGCGCAAGAACCCGCAGGGAGCGTGCTGCCTCGGCAACGTGGCCGGAGCGATCAAGAAGATTCAAGAGGAGGTGAAAAGTCATGGCTAAAAGAAATGTCGAGGTGTTCACCGCGGGCTGTCCGGTCTGCGAGGACGCGGTCAAGACCGTCAAGTCGCTGGCCTGTCCGAGCTGTGATGTCGTGGTCTATGACCTTAATAAGGGGTGCTCCACCAACGAATGCCGGACCAAGGCAAAGGAATACGGTATCAAGCGGGTCCCGGCGGTCGCGGTGGACGGGCGTCTATTGGACTGTTGCCGTCAAGGTCAGTTGACGGCGGAGGCGCTGAAGGCCGCCGGTGTTGGACTCAGTTAAAGACTTAGGTCTGGACTATATGAGAATGATGCTGGCGCTTGTTTTCCTTGCAGTCTCCATGGCGACCGCCAGAGCCGCTGTTCCGGGCTATAGCCTCATAGCCGCGTGGGGGACGAGCGGCGCCGGCCCTGCGCAATTCAGGGAGCCCATGGGGGTTGGAGTAGACGCGCAAGGAAACGTCTACGTGGCCGATTCGCGCAACCGCCGAGTGCAGAAGCTCTCGCCGGAAGGTAAATTCCTTGCGGAGTTCGGCGGGTCGGATACGTTCAAAAAACCCGTGGATATAGCGATCAGCGTCGAAGGGACGCTCTATGTGTGCGACTACGAGGCGGACCGCGTCGAGGCTTTTTCCCCGGACGGCAAGCGCCTTTACGGCTGGGGAGAGCCGGGAGAGGGAAACAGCCAATTCCGTTCGCCTGCCGGGGTCGCGGTGGATAAGGCAGGAAATGTCTACGTGGCCGACTTCTACAACCACCGCATCCAGGCCTTCGACTCCAAAGGCAAGTGGCTCAAGTCCATCGGTAAGAAGGGGCGCGGCAAAGGCGAATTTACTTATCCCACGGATTTGGATTTTGATAACTCAGGCAATCTGGTCGTAGCTGACGCCTACAACCATCGGATCCAGAGGGTCGCGCCGGACGGACGGTCCCTGGAAATATGGGGCTCCGCCTGGAAGCGCTTCTTCTCACGCGGCGCTTTACATGTGCCCAGCGGCGTCGCGGTAGACGCCCGCGGCGACATCCACGTTGCGGACTCAGCCAACAAACGCGTCGTCTTGCTGGGAGCCAAGGGAGACTTTGAAGGCGAATGGAGGCCGGCAGACGACAGGCGTCCCAACGTCTACTCCCCGACCCATATCGCCGCCGGACCGCGAGGACGCATCTTTGCGGCCGACACCGCCAATGACCGCATCCTGGTCCTGGGCCTTGGAGCCTCCGAGGCCGCTGGCGCGGGCCGGCAAGCCCCAGAGCCTCCTGCCGCCGAGCATGTTTCCGGGGATGTACTGGTGCGGATCGAAGGCATGGCCTGCCCCTTCTGCGCCTACGGCATAGAGAAACACCTGGGCCGGCTTGCCGGCGTGCGCTCCGCCCGCGTGAACCTGGGTCAGGGCACGGCGATACTGGATCTGGAGCCGGGCAAGACCGTTTCCTTCGATGAGGTTCGCAAGGCCGTGGAGAAGGCCGGGTTCAAGGCCACGGAACTCAAGGAAATGTCGCCCGTCCGTAAGGCGCACCCATGAAAACGGCGCGGATTCTGCTCTCCCTATCCCTACTGGCCATCCCCGTCCCGCCCCTTGAGGCCGCGCCCATCAGCTTCAACACCGCCCTTCCCGTGCATGAGGGAGGAATGCTCTTTCGCGGGCAGGGAGTTTGGATGAGAATGCATAACGACCCTTCTCCCATGGGCCGGGAAATGGATGTCGCGGCGGTTCCCTCCGTGCTGGTTTACGGGGTCAGCTCCAAGCTGGCGCTGATGGGCGTGTTCCCGTACATGGACAAAAGGCTGGCGATCAAGTCGACCGGCGCCGTCCGGCGAGCTTCCGGGCTGGGAGACATCATGACCGTCGGCCGATACGAGATCTTTGCGCGCAGCAGCTCCGGACAGACCACCCGCGGAGCGGTCTTCGCCGGACTAAAGTGGCCGAGCGGCAGAAACACCGAATCCGACGCCCTCGGCGTCCTGCCGCCCTCCGTGCAGCTTGGATCGGGGTCCTACGATCCCATGTTCGGCACGGTGTGGACCGGCCAGTGGCTCGCCTTTCAGGCGGATGCGGATATCTCCTACCGGAGAAACACAAAGGCCGATGACTTCAAGTTCGGCGATGCGCTGGAGCAGAACGTTTCCCTACAGTATCGCATTTGGCCCAGGGTATTGCAGGCGGAGGGCCTGCCCAACTACCTTTACGGGGTCCTGGAAGCCAACAACGTCTACCAGGCGAAGAACGAGGCGGGCGGCGTCACGGACGGCGACTCAGGCGGCTACCAGTTGTTCCTGACGCCCGGACTGCAATGGGTCACCAAAAGGGCCGTGTTCGAGTTTGCGGCGCAATTGCCGGCCGTGCAAAGCCTCAACGGGACCGCTCTAAGGACGGACTACCGCCTGTTAGGCAGCTTTCGCCTCTGGTTTTGAACCCTCCAAGACCTGTCATCCCCAATAAAGAAACGGCACGACATTGAGGAGCCAGATTGCTGCCCACAGCGTGCGAATGCGAGCGTTCTTATGCCGGCGCAGCAGGACCGCCACCGCGACGGCCGTCACGGCCAGTTCAATGCCGCCGCCCCAGGCGCCGTAGTGGCGCGGGTCCCAATAGGAAACGGGGCTCGCGAAACGATAATCGCTGAACGGGAAGAACTGGCGGTGCGCGTCATCGTGATGCAAGGGGAAGTCCGTGCAGGCGTGCAGCAGCAGACTCAGGGAGAACCATTTGAGGACTTCGCTGCGCGCGGCCAGAGCCACGGCGAGCGCGCCCAGGATCAACGGGAAAGAATGCAGCGCGTCGAGAACAGGTTGAACAGGCGAGGCGAAGTAATCCTGGCGCCATATCCGAAGCTCAGGCGCCCGCAGGATCAGCTTCTCGTAGGCATAGAACAGATAGATGGGCGCATCGGGCAAGGCCCCGCCGAGCAACGCCGGCCAGAAACGGCGGGCCGGGCGGCTGCCGACGGCGGCGCAGCCGATCAAGACGTGGCTGGGCGTGTTCACGGACCCTTGCTTGGGGGAACCGCGGTCTTGCCGTCCAGGATCGCCTGGAAAGTCGGCAGGTCGTTGGTCGGCAGCTCGCACGCGTAATCGACGCACACGTAGGCCGTCGCCTTGCCCTTGATCGGGGTGACGCCTTTGAGGAACGGCAGCCACCTCATCAAGGTCTCGCGGTCTCCGCCTTCCCCGACGAGCATGAGTATCTTGTGCGGCAGGAACCGCTCGTGCACCTCGCGCAGCATCCTCCGGGTGTCCGGCGCGTCCGGGACGCCGGCGATGATGATCTGCTTCGGCTTTCCGAGGGCATAATCGAGCGCCGCCAGCATCTGCGGCAGCGAGCGCGGCTGCTGCTTCATCTGCGCCCCGAAGCGAGTCAAGGTCTTATCCGCGGCTTGCCGGAAGTCCTTGCGGCCGGTGAACTGCGCGAGCCTGAGAAAGTTCAACGCCGCCACCGAGCTCGCCGCCGGAATCACGTTGTCCGAGTCGTCCATGGAGCGCAACAGCAGGTTCTTGTCGTAGCCGGGCGCGGTCTGATAGAAGCCGCCCTTCCCGGCGTCATAGAAGACCTTGAGCTGCGCCTCCGAGAGCCGAACCGCCCAGCGCAGCCAGTCCGCGTCGAGGGACGCCTCATAGAGGTCGATGAGTCCCTGTGTCAGCAGGACGTAGTCGATCGCCAGACCTGAGACCTTCCTCTCGCCTTCCCGCCAGCGACGGTATAGGCGGTTCTGCTTCTCATCGTAGAGCCGGGTCCGGATGAAGCGCGCGGACTTCTCGGCGGCCCGGAGGTAGCCGGGGTCGTCCAAGACCTGAGCCGCCCGAGCGAAGGCCGAGATCATGAGGCCGTTCCAGTCTGAGAGGACCTTGTCGTCGAGGTGCGGACGAGGCCGCTTGGCGCGGACTTCGAGTAGCTTGGCTCTGGCCCCCCGCAGGAGGCCCTCGGCCTCCGCCTCGGACTTGCCGAATTTGCGGGCCGTCTCGGGGATCGTTCTGGCGGCGAATAGGATGTTCTTGCCCTTGAAGTCGCCATGGGGGTCCGACTCGGCGTTGCCGTTCGGCTCGACGCCGTAGCGGTAGCTGAACAGCTCGGCGGCCTCCTTGCCAAGGACCTGGTGGACCTCGTCCTTGGACCAGAGGTAGAACGCGCCCTCGGAGCGGTGCTCGTGACCCACGTCGTCCACCTTGCCCGCGAGTTCCGGCGGCAGGCTGTCGGCGTCCTCGGCCGAGTAGAAGCCGCCCTCGGGATGCGTCATGTCGCGCCGCACGTACTCCAAAGTCTCGCGCGCGACGTGGGCGAAGCCCTCGTCCTTGGTGACCTGGTAGGCGTCGATGTAGTTCGCCGCAAGTTGGGCGTTGTCGTAGAGCATCTTCTCAAAGTGGGGGATATGCCATTGGGCGTCGGTCGAGTAGCGATGGAACCCGCCGCCGACTTGGTCGTATATGCCGCCCTTGGCCATCTCCTTGAGCGTGTGCACGACCATGTCGAGGGCTTTCTTGTCCTTGGACCGGGCATAGTAGCGCAGCAGGAAGTTCTGGTTGACCGGCATGGGAAACTTCGGGGCTCCGCCGAAGCCGCCCTTGGAAGAGACGAAGCTGTCCTTGTAGCCCTCGAAGGCGCTCGTCAGGGCCGCGGGGTCCAAGGGCCCGCCGCGCCCCTCGACCAGGACGTAGCGCCCGAGGGCCTTGACCACCCTCTCGGCGTCCGACCGGACATCCTCGCGCTTGGTCGCCCATACCTGCGCGACCCGCTGGAGTATCTGCTTAAAGCCCGGACGGCCGTACATCGACTCGGGAGGGAAATAGGTGCCGCCGAAAAACGGCTTGAGCTCGGGAGTCAGCCACAGGGACAGGGGCCAGCCTCCGCCCCAGCCGGCGCCGCTGGCCGCGCTCATGTAGATCTCGTCGACGTCCGGACGCTCCTCCCGGTCCACCTTGATCGAGACGAAGGACTTGTTCATCACCGCCGCGATCTCGGGGTTGGAGAAGGACTCTTTCTCCATCACGTGGCACCAGTGGCAGGTGGAGTAGCCGATGGAAAAGAAGATCGGCTTGTTCTCCTTGCGGGCCTTGGCGAAGGCGGCCTCGCCCCAGGGATACCAGTCCACGGGGTTGTAGGCGTGCTGGAGGAGATACGGGCTCTTCTCCCCGGCCAACCGGTTGGGCTTGCGCTGGGGAGCGGCGGCATCGCATACCACAGTGGTCATCAAGGCCCCGACGAGAAGGCCGCAACTTCGCTTTGCCGCGTTGGGATGCTTCATGACCGGACCTCCTTCGTCAATTTCGTCAGGAATTTCTTCTCGCTAGAATAGCGGCGATGTCTTTCTCCAACTGTTCCGCTCCCCAGGGCCTCCCCCGGAACGCTCCGGGGGAGGCCTCCTGGGCCGGCGGCTAGCGCCCAGCCGTTCTCCTCTGGCGCTGTGCCGGGCGAGCTACCGAGCCCGGCCTAGTCCCTCATCAGCACCATCTTGTTTTTCTCGTTGTAGGTGTAGCGCGGCTTGCCGTTGACCTTATGGATCACGGTCTTGTCGATCTTCCAGCCCTCCGGAGTCTTGCTGGCGTAGAAGTCGAGGTCCAGCTTGTCCTTCTTCCCTTTCTCGACCGTCTTGAAGTCGGCGCAGGCGAAGAAACGCTGGTCGCCCAGATGGACGACCCGCTTCTTGTGGACCCCGATGAGCTTGAGCGCCCACTCCTTGCCCAGCTTCTCGTCCTGGATTTTGAAGGCGCCCCCTTCGGCCGCGGACCGTTGGGCGACGTGATCCTCGACGGCCTTGGTGAACTCCTTGTTCATCGCCTTGGTCCACGCCTTCGACCCGACCGGGTGCTCGTGGCCCTTGGGATGCTCACCGGCCGGAGCCGATTCGACAGTCCCGCTTGGCGCGCTTGGATGCTCCTTGGGATGCTCGCCCGCCCGCGACGCGGCGGCTGAAGCCAGCGCCAAACCAAGCGCCAGTGCCGGTATCATTTTCTTCATGTTCTCTCTCCTCCTTTGATGTCTTTGTAACGGCGTTTGAACTCGATCTCGTGGAAGGGCTTCCCTCCGATTTCCGCGTAGGGACGGATCATGTAATTCAACGGCCGTCCCTTCTGTCCGGGGAGGCGGATCTCCCGGCCGGTCGAGACCAGGACCCGGTTCGGGTCCAGGCTGCCGAAGTAATAGTCAGCCTTGGCCGGGTTCTTCCAGGCCTCGGAGATGTCCACGGGGAGCCAGCCCCTGCCCGCGACGTGGAACTCGGCCCAACAGTGGTAGGGTTTGAGCACCGGACCTTCGGCCGCCTCGGGCAGGGGATAGCCCATCTTGAATCTGGCGGGAATGCCCTCGGCTAGAGCGAGAGCGATGAAGAGGGAGTGGAAGTCCGTGCAGTTGCCCTTGCCCACCCTGCAGGCATAGACCACGTCGCCCCGGCCCCAGCCCTCGCCGCTGGTGTCGTAGCTCATCCGGCCGAGCACCGAACGAAAGAGCGCCCGCGCCTTCTCAAGGGGGTCCTGAAGGCCTCGCGTCGCCTCGCGGGCTATGCGGCGGACCTCATCGTCGATCACGACCAAACCGCGGGGCTTCAGAAAAATGGGGGGGAGCGGCTCCGCCTCCGGTTGGGGACCGCTCTGCTCCCTCCGGGTGACGCGATACCGGAGCTTGATCTCCACCGTCGCGGGCCCCGCGGATTTGGACTCAAAATAGAGCAGGGGATTCTTGAATTCGGAGTCCGCGCTCACCCGATGGGGCCAGGGCGAGTCGACCTCGACCAGCTTGGCGGTCTGGAAGGCATCGCTGGGCAGCCGTGGAATCCAAAGCCGAGCGGTTCGCTTTCCCGGGGGAAGGCTCAAGCGGACGGTCTCGGCAAGCTCCAGCGTCCGAGTCGAAGGGGACTTCGCCGGCTCGGACCGCGTCCCGGCTGCGAACCCCAGAGCCAGTACGAGTCCGATGAAGCCCGACAGAGCGCCCAGACGAATCGCCGTAAAGCTCCTGGAAACTAAGTGCATTCCGGCCTCAAAATGTTACGTAGGGCATAAGCGAAGGCGCGGCGAGAATGGATACGCCGTGCCTTCCGCATGATCAGAAGGAAACCTGGGCCTGAAGGGACCACTCGTCGTTGGTGACCGGAGATCCGCTCTCAAGCCTCTTCGTAAAATTAAGCGAGAGCTTGTTCTTACGATCCGCGGTGAAGAGATAGTCCAGGCCAGAGGTCAGCGCATCCTGGCGGCTTCCCGCCGTATCGCGGTCCGGATTCCATGACTCCCATCTGAGACCTGGACGCAAGGACCTGCCCACAGCCCACGCCATTCCATTCCCACGCGCCCGGCGACGTCCTTGCTCTCGTTGTTCTCGGCCGTGTTCTGACCCGATCCATTGAACAGTCCGACACCGTACTCAAAGCGGAAGTCGCGCAGCTTGATCTTGGTGCTGCCCACCTGAGCGCCGAAGTCCCTCTTGTCTCCGAAGGTCCCCGTTACGACGGAGCGCTCGATGAAGTCAAGGTCCCCGGAACTCCAACGCCCCTCCAAGCTCTGGGGGAATTTGTACTGCCCGAACTGCACATCGGCATACGGGACATAGCTCAAAACGATGAAGCCGTCCTTGGTGATGCTGCCGGCGAGGAATGGGTCCACCATCAACCCGCAAGATATCCTGTCAGCCACGATGTCACCAGAAAGCTTTACTTCGGCGCGTCGCCCCTTGAAGGCATCGTTCACTCCTGGAGTCTCATCATGGAAGGCTTTTACCTGCAGGAGCAGCCCGATTTTCTGTTTCCCGAGGAAAGTCCCCACGGGGTTCTTTTCCTGTTCCGCCTTCCAATTCTCAAGGGATTTGAGCCTCTGCTCCAGGGATTGGCCCTCTCCCTCCGAGGCGGGAGCCTCGGCCCCTGCGACCCCAGCGAGACCGCCGCAAATAACCAACAGCATAATGTTCAGAAATACAGATCGCATGTTGCGTCTCCTTAAAGTTATAGAAACGGCCCATTTAGGTCGAATTTCATGGACCAGAATTCCGGCCCACGGCTTACGCCTGCCCTACCAACATAGGGCTTCTATAGTCCGCAGTCAAGGCATCGGAGTGGCTCCGGTTGCTTGAGGGCTGGCCTAGATTTTGCGGAGCGCCGAAAGGATGCGGCGCTTGGCTCCGTCCAGCGTGCCCGGATCGGGCTTGCGTTTCCACGCCTTCCTCAGCGCCTCGGAGATCAGGCCGAGCTGCCGGGCGAAACGGCTGCAATGCCCGCACATCCCAAGGTGGAGCCGCGCGAGCAGCCGCCTGTGCCACGGGAGAATCTCGAATTCGCCCTCGGCGAGCTTTCGCGTGACCTCGCGGCAAGTAGGAAGCAACCCATCCATGATCATTTGAGCCGTACCCAGTTCTTCTCCAGGCACTCCCGGAGTCCCATCCTGGCCCGGCACATGAGCACCCGCAGATTGGTATAGGTCACGCCCAAGATGTTACAGATCGCCTCCGAGGACTCTCCCTCCGACTCTCTGAGGAAGAAGGCGGCCCGCTGGCGCGCCGACAGCTTCTCGGCGCACTTCTCGATCCACCCCTGGATCTCCTTGGTCAGCGCGCTGTCCTCGGGCCCCTGGGGCGGCTCGGCCCACATGCCCTTGGAATCGAAGCGCTTCTCGAAATCCTCCTGGATCTCATCGAGGCTTTCCTCGCGATGGCGCTTGCGGCGCATGTCGGAGGCCTTGTTATAGAGGATGCCGAACAGGTAGGTCTTGAGCTGGGACCTTCCCTCGAAGCGCTCCACGGCCGTCAGGAAGGCGACAAAGGTCTCCTGGACCAACTCCTCCGCGTCCGCCTCGGAGAAGCCCATGGCGAAGGCCCCCGCCATCAGCGGCTGCGTGTAGGCGTCGACGAGCTTCTCCATCGCGCCGTTCTTGCGCGTTCGGAGATCGCGGACCTGCTCCTCGATGGCCTTCTCTGTCATGGATTCGAGAATTTGCTCCTAACATCCTAGCAGTTTGGCCTACTTGCGGTCATGAGCAGAATGGGTGTAACCTTTCCGGGGTTCACCCTACTTATGACCGAGCCATATGGCGAGGAAATGCCGCCTCCACGTGCCGTTGGAAAGCGGCGGACCTGACAAAGGAGGGCTACAATGGACTTGATGACTTCCGCCGGTTTGTTTGGCGCCGCGCTGCTGGCGTTCGCAAACGGCGCCAACGACATCTCGAAGTCGATCGCCACCTTGGTCGGCAGCGGCGAGTCGGACTATAAGCGAGCCGTCGTTTTGACATCCTTCGCCGTGGCCGCCGGCGCGGTCCTGGCATCGGCCTGGGCCATCAAGATGACTTTGCTGTTCACGAAGGGGATGCTGCTGCCCCAGACGCAGATCAACCAGCTCTTCGCCATGGCCGTGCTGGCCGGCGCCATCGGCTGGGTCCTTCTCGCGACAAGGCTCGGGCTTCCCGTCTCAACCACCCACGCCATCGTGGGCAGCGTCATCCTGACGGCGGTCTATGCCTTCGGGTTTTCGAGCGTCCTCTGGAGCGGGGTCACGACGAAGGTCTTCCTGCCGCTCCTTCTATCACCCGTCCTCGCTTTCGGCTTGGCCCGCCTCGCCTTCCGGAGCCTGTTCTGGTTGTGCCGGCAGAAATACTGCCTGAACTGTCACTGGGCCCACTGGATGAGCGCCATGTCGAGCGGCTTCGCGCGGGGCTTGAACGATACCCCAAAGATCGCGGCCCTGGGGCTGGTGTTCTACTTCCTGGCCGACCCCGTCGTCTCGGTCGCCCCGCGCTGGTTTTTCCTCGTCCTGGCTCTCTCCAACGCCCTCGGCGGCATCGTCATGGGTCTCAAAGTGACGGAGACGCTGGCGCACAAGGTCACGCGGATGGACCATCTCGAAGGCTTCGCGGCCAACCTGGCGACCGCCGCCCTGACCGTCGCAACGGCGGTCCATGGATTTCCGGTCTCTACGACCCATGTCTCGAGCTCGGCCATCATGGGCATGGGGCTTCGCAAAGGCACCGCCGCGATTGATTGGAAGGTCGCCGGTGAAATCCTCGCGGCCTGGCTCATCACTTTGCCCGCCGCCGGCATTCTCGGCGCCGGCGCCTACTGGACGCTCAAATGGATGCCTGCCAGTGAGGTATACTCCCTTCTGGCAGGCACCTGGCGCACCATATTGCGCCAGGTGTTTTAAAGGAGATCGACCATGGAAACCTCGACCGCAGAACTCAAAGACGCCGCCGTGCTCTACAAACCGGACCTTCACGCCTTTGAGCGCGACGGCGTGAACTTTTTCGTGGACGCCGAGGCGCCCAACTGGATGGCCACGGACGCCAGGGGGGCGGAACTGCTCGGGCAAATCGACGGCAAGAGGACCTTGGGGGATATCCGCCGGCGCTACGCCGCGCTTCAGGATATGGACTCCGGCAAAAGCTGGCGGGACGTCCATGTCTTCGTTCGGGAGGCGCTGCGCAAGGGAATGCTGTCCTTGGAGCCCATCCACCGATCGGCCTACGTCGGACGCGCGCAACACCTGGAGCCTGAGTCGCTCAAGGAATTCTGGATACACCTTCTCCAGACCTGCAACCTCGCCTGCACTCACTGCCTGGTTTCTTCCAATCCCCAGGGCGCCAAGGGAGAGGGCGTCGCCTTCTACGCTCGGATGATCGACCAAGCCCACGAACTCGGGGTCCGGCGCTTCTACTTCACCGGCGGCGAGCCCTTCGTCCGCGAGGACATCGGCGATTTGATCCGCCACGTCACGGAGGCGAAGAAGTCGGAACTCATCATCTTGACCAACGCCACGCTTTTTGAGGGGAGCCGGCTCGAACGGCTCAAGGGCCTCGACCGCGAAAAACTCAAGTTCCAAGTCAGCTTGGATGGGACCACTCCTGCGGTCAACGACCCCATCCGCGGTCGCGGCGTGTTCGAGAAAGCCTCGGAGGGCCTGAAGGCGTTGAACCTCCTGGGCTTTGCGACTTCCTTGACCGCGGCGGTCACGCGGTCCAACCTGAAGGACCTGGAGGAACTGCCGGCTCTGGCGAGTCGGCTGGGCGCGAAATCCGTGCACCTCATGTGGCTCCACAAGCGTGGCCGGATCCTGCAGACCGCCGGAGGCGACTCCTTCCCGGCCACGGCCGAGCTTCTGGCTCTATCGCGCAAGGTGAGGGAATCCTCCGAAAAGCTCGGCGTCACTTTCGACAACTTCGCCTCCATCCGGAAGCGCGTCAACGGCTGGCCGGGGATCAAGTACGACCTGGGCAACCTGTGCTGGGAGAGCCTAGCCCTGTACATGGACGGGCAGGTCTATCCGTCGGCCGCGTTGGCCGGCGTGCCCACGTTGAGTCTCGGGCCGGCCCGGCAACTGCCCCTGCGCTCCCTGTGGCTGGAGAGCCCCGTCGCCAAGTCCTTCCGCGAAGCCAGCGTAGCTGAGATCGCGTCGCTTTCGGGGCACCCCTTCCGCTATCTGACCGGCGGTGGTGACATGGAGCACAGCTATTTCTTCAGCGCGAACGGCAAGGAAGGCAGCCTCGTGGCCCAAGACCCCTACCATGACCTGTACGTGGAGCTGATCCAGGACGCGATGGCGGAACTGGCCCTGAAGAAGAAGGCGGCCTTGAACCTCAAGTCCGGCTTCAACCCACCCCCGGTCTACCATGCCATGGGAGACGACTCCATCGCCTGCAGTTCGGACGCCCGCGACCTGCTCTCGGAGAACGGCAACCGCCGGGTCCGGCTGCTGCACACCAACTGCGTGCTCTCCTTCGACGTGGAGAAGCCCTACCGGATCATCCAGAACTTCTACGGCAAGGCGGCGATAGAGCCGCAAAAGGAGCTCTGCTGCCCCGTCAAGTACGACGAGAGCGAGGTGGGACACATCCCGCAGGAGGTCATCGACCGCTTCTATGGCTGCGGCTCGCCCATCTCGTCGGCCGAGGTCCGCCCGGGGGAGACGGTATTGGACCTCGGCTCGGGCGCCGGCATCGACTGCTTCATCGCGGCCAAGAAGGTCGGGGCGAGCGGCAAGGTCATCGGCGTGGACATGACCGACCCGATGCTCCAGACCGCGAACCGATGCAAGCCCGTGGTCGCCGAACGCCTCGGCTATGACGCGGTGGAATTCCGCAAGGGCTACCTGGAGAACATCCCGGCGGACGACAAGAGCGTGGATCTGGTGACCTCCAACTGCGTCATCAACCTGTCGCCCGACAAGAGCAGGGTCTTCTCCGAGATTTGGAGAATACTCAAGGACAACGGCCGCCTGGTGGTGGCCGACATCGTCGCGGACCAGCCGGTGCCATTGTCGCTTCAGGCGCACAAGGACCTGTGGGGCGAGTGCATCTCGGGGGCGCTGTCGGAGGAGGAGTTCATCGCCGGCTTGGAGAAGGCCGGCTTTTACGGTCTTGCTCTCCTCAAGAAGACCTTCTGGAAGGAGGTGGAAGGCTACAAGTTCCACTCGATCACCGTGCGCGGCTTCAAGTTCGAGAAGAAGGCGGGCTGTTCCTTCATTGGCCAGAAGGCAATCTACTGGGGACCCTACAAGGCCGTGATCGACGAGGAGGGCCACCTTTTCCCGCGCGGGGAGGTCGTCGAGGTCTGCACCGACACGGCGGCAAAACTCAAGGCCGCCCCTTACGTCGGCCGCTTCGCCCTGATCGAACCCGATGGCTCGCTGGAGGCCTCTTCAGGAGCCCTCTCGCAAGAAGCCTGCTGCGCGACGGGAAGCGGCGGCTCATCCTGTTGCTGATGGAGCAGCGCGATACCCAGTCGCTTTCTCGATCGGCCTCAGCGAAGTTCCTCCTCGTCATCGCGTCCTCCACCCTCGCCGGACATGCGGCATTGCGCCTGTATGCGCCCCTGCGGCAACACATCCCCGAGTTCCTCGCGATTTACGCCGCCCTCTGCCTGCTGTCCATGGCGACCGCATTTTGGCTCACGGACAACGCCCCGGTCCTGGAGCCGCTTTCAGCGCGCGCGCGCGCCGCCCTGCCTTGGCTCATCCTCGGTTGCGCGGCCCTCTTTCGCCTCGTCCTGATCTGGGGGCCGCCGATGATCTCGACCGACGTGTACCGCTATGCCTGGGACGGGCGCGTGCAGCTCGCCGGGATCAACCCCTACCTCCACGCGCCGTCGTCTGCGGAGTTGGCCTCCCTGCGGGCCTCGTGGCACGGACTCATCAATCATCCCGAATTGTCCACGATCTACCCGCCCCTGGCTCAGTGGGTCTTTCGCCTTGCCGCGACCGCCTCTCCCGCCGTGCTGGCTCAAAAGGGCGCCTTCGTCTTCTTCGACTTGCTCACGATCTGGCTGCTCATGCGTTTTTTGAGCGCGCGCGGGCAGTCCGCCGCGTGGGCGACGCTCTACGCCTGGCATCCGCTGCCGGTGATCGAGTTCGCCGGCTCCGGGCACCTTGACCCTCTGATGATGTTCGCCATGTTGGCGGGCCTTTACCTCCTCGAAAGAGGGAGGCCGCTGGCCGGCTGCGCCGTGCTCGGGCTGTCGGCCATGGCCAAGCTCGCGCCGCTCGTCATGATTCCATGGGTCCTAGTCCAACGCCGCCGCGGCCCCGCCCTCGCCTACTTCGGCGTCATCGCCCTCTGCGTCGCGCCATTTGCGGGTGACCTCTGGGAGGCCTATAGGCAAGGACTTCCCATGTTCGTAGGAATGCGGGCCTTCGCGTCGGAGTGGCTGACCAATCCCGGGCTTTTCAGCCTGGCGATAGCCGTCATTGCCGATCCCGCGGCCCGGAGGATCGCGTTCGCCGCCGCCCTGGGCACCCTCTCCATACCTTGGGCCCTCGCCAACAGGGATCGCCCGACCGCCTACGCTTTGGGCTGCCTGTTCGCGCTGCTCTTGTGCAGCCCGGTCGTCCAACCCTGGTACGTCCTCTGGCTGCTCCCTCTGCTGTGCCTGCATCGCCTCTGGAGCGCTCTGGCCTGGACCTGGCTCGTGGGCTTGGCATACCTGATGGTCGACAGCCGCCTAAGAACCAGCCCTTGGCTCGTTCCTGCCTCGACCCTTCTATGGCTGGCGCAATACGGCACCGTTCTTGGGCTCCTCCTTTGGGAAATCGGCAGGCTCATCCAGGCCGCGCGGTGTAACGTTTCCCCCGCTGCTACGACTCAGTTTCAGGAGACGAACGCACCATGAACATCTCGGTCATCATCCCCACGCTCAACGAGGAGGAAAATATCGCCCAGGCGATCGCGCGCCTTCGGCTGAGCTCAGGCCCCGGCCGAGTGGAGATCATTGTCGCCGATGGCGCAAGCTCCGACCGCACCGCGGAGGTGGCTAGAGCCAAGGCGGACAAGCTCATCCAGGTAAAGCAATCAGGGCGGGCCTTGCAGATGCAGAAAGGAGCGTTAGCCTCCAGCGGCGACCTGCTCCTATTCCTCCACGCGGACACGAGGCTTCCAGGGGACTGGCTCGATGAGTTGACTCAAGCCTGGTCGTCCGACGATGCGCCGGTCGCCACGGCCTTCCGGCTGGGGTTCGGGAGTCCAGACCCCTACTACCGCTTCGTCTCCCGGCTGGCAAGCCTCAGAACCGACCTGACCCGCGTCCCTCATGGAGACCAAGGCATCGCCTTGCGTCGGGATACCTTCCTCAGGATCGGAGGTTTTCCGCCGGTCCCTCTGATGGAA
Organism: Elusimicrobiota bacterium; assembly: GCA_016218575.1. Taxonomy (NCBI): domain Bacteria; kingdom Pseudomonadati; phylum Elusimicrobiota; species Elusimicrobiota bacterium. The sequence continues at coordinate 503,749 of JACRDN010000019.1, read as the reverse complement.
GAATACGAGCTCTTCAAGAAGCTCAAACCGTTGGGCCGGGTCATGATACTGCCGGGCTCGGTGGCGACGTCCGCCCGGCGCTACGAGAGAAACGGCAGGGTCTTCAACGCCCTGCGTAGCGTGGGCATCATCGTTTTGTATTATCTGGGGGTGCCTCCGCGCTCCCTGGCGAGGTTGTACCGATGACCGCAGCATTCGCAGTCGAATGCAAGGGAATGGTTGAGCCAAGCAGGCGAATACCATGAACACGATCATCGTCTTCGTCAAAGCCCCGGTGGCGGGACAAGTCAAGACCAGACTCTGCCCTCCGCTGTCTTTCGCCCAGGCCGCGGAACTCTACCGCGCCTTCGTCAAAGACACCCTGGCGTCCGCGGCCGGGGTTCCAGAGGCGCGGGTCGAAGTCGCTTATGCCCCTTGCGACGATCACCCGGCCCTGGACTGGATCGAGCCGCGAACCCCACTCCGCTTCTTCCTCCAGCAAGGCGTTGACCTCGGCCAGCGGCTTGAGAATGCCTTCGCCAAAACTTTCTCCGACGGCGCGGACAAGGCGGTGATCATCGGGTCGGATACGCCCCAGCTCGATTGCGCCATCGTGGCGAAGGCTTTCTCGGTCTTGGACCGCGAGGAGGCCGTCCTAGGTCCCGCGAGAGACGGAGGCTACTACCTGATCGGCCTGCGCAAGGCGCGCCCAGGCCTGTTCGCTCGCATACCCTGGTCAAGCGACAAGGTCTTCGCGGAAACGGTTGCCCGCGCGCGGTTGGAAGGCGTTTCCTTGGGACGCCTTCCCGAATTGAACGACATCGACACCTTCGCGGATCTGGAGCGTGTCGCCGACGAGCTGCGTGCCGGCAGTCCGACCAGGGCGGCATTCACGAGAGACGCGCTCGCCGCATTGCTCAGCGAGGAGAAACTCCATGACGCCGCGTAACATCAGCCGACTCTTCATGCCGTTGGTGGGGGGAATCGTTCTGGGCGCCCCGGCCTTGGCCGCGTTCGACCCATCCCACGCTCTTTGGGAACAGGTTCTCCAGTCCCATGTCCAAGACGGGCGCGTCGATTACAAGGGACTCCAGTCCCATCCGGAAGCGCTTGACCGCTATCTTGACTCCCTGGCCGCGCTCCGCCCGGCAGAGCATGATTCCTGGTCCAGCGAGGCGCAGATCGCCTTCTGGGTCAACGCCTACAACGCCTTGACCGTCAAAGCCATCCTCGACCATTACCCGATCAAGCCCTCCTGGCTTGGTTCGGTACGCTATCCGAAGAACAGCATCCGGCAGATACCCGGCGTGTGGGACAAGCTAAGATTCCGCGTCATGGGGCGCAGGGTCACGCTGGGGGAGATCGAGCACGAGACGCTGCGCAAGAGGTTCAAAGAACCGCGCATCCATGTGGCCTTGGTGTGCGCCTCCATCGGCTGCCCACCCTTGCGCGGCGAGGCGTTCACCGGACCCAAGCTCGACTTCCAACTCGACGACCAAGCCGGGCGGTTTCTGAAGTCCACGGACAAGTTCCGGATCGACCGGGACGCGGGAGTCGTCTACCTGTCGCCGATCTTCCAGTGGTTCGGCGGTGACTTCACGCAGGCCTACGCGCCCTCCTCGGGATTCGGCGGTCACAGCGCGGAGCAAAGAGCCTCGCTGAACTTCATCGGCCGCTCCTTGGGCGATATCGACCGCGCCTTCCTGACGGAGCGAGAGTTCAAGATCAAGTACCTCGATTACGACTGGTCGCTCAACGAGAGGCCGCGGCCGTGAAACTCAGGCATGTCGTCATCGCGCTCTTGGCCGTGGGGCTGTTCGTCTTCCTGCGACAGCAAGACGCCCGAACGCTGCTCGAAGGACTTCTTATCCGCGTGCATGGCCTCGGCCCCTGGGCGCCCGCCGCTTTCATAACCGCCTACGTCGCGGCCTGCGTCTTGTTCCTGCCTGGATCGCTGCTCACGCTGGGAGCGGGAGCGCTGTTCGGGCTGGTCATGGGGACGGTGTATGTCTCCATCGCCTCGGTGGCGGGCGCGACGGCTTCGTTCTTGATCGGCCGCTATATGGCCCGGGAATGGGTCGCACGGAAGCTGGAAACCAACCCGAGATTCGCCGCCGTGAGCGCGGCGGTCGCGCGAGAAGGCTGGAAGATCGTCGGATTGACGAGGCTCTCGCCCGTATTCCCGTTCAATCTCCTGAACTATGCCTTCGGGATCACGGAAGTCCGGCTGCGGGACTATGTCCTGGCTTCATGGATCGGCATGCTGCCGGGAACCGTCATGTACGTCTACATCGGTTCGCTCGCCGGCAGCCTCGCAGGTCTCGGCTCGGGCGGCCGAGCCCGGACGAGGATGGAATGGGCACTCTACGCCCTCGGCCTCGCCGCCACCGCGGCCGTGAGCGTGCTCATCACGCGCCTAGCGCGTTCCGCTCTCGACGAGCAAACCCGGGTCCAATCATGATATTCGGCATCCCGACGCTCCGTTTCGCCATCGCCATCCTGCTGGGAGCCATCGGCCTTGCCCTGATCGGCTGCGGCGTGGAAGTCTGCTGGACGCGATTCGGAGGAAGGAAACGCGGGCGCCGCAACTTTCCGGGGCATGGCCCTACTCATTTTTAGGCCGCACCGTTGCGTGGGAGGACGGCATGAAGACGGACACGACGTTGAACGACCGGAGGCTTATGGATCAGACCGTGCGCATCGAGCCCTTTGACGAACATAACCGCACGGTCGTCGCGAACGCCCATCCGCCCGCCTGGGTCAACCCGCAGCCGGCGGACCGCTACAACCTCGTCGTCATCGGCGCGGGCACGGCCGGGCTCGTGACGGCCGCCGGGGCCGCCGGGCTGGGCGCGAAGGTAGCCCTGGTCGAGAAGCACTTGATGGGCGGCGATTGCTTGAACGTGGGCTGTGTCCCGTCCAAGGCCCTCATCCGGGCCGCGCGCGCCTGCGCCGACGTGCGCGACGCGGGAGAGTATGGGGTGCGCGTCCCGCCCGGGACGACGGTAGATTTCCCGAAGGTCATGGAGCGGATGCGGCGCTTGCGCGCGGCATTAAGCCCCAACGATTCGGTCCAGAGGTTCAAGAACCTCGGCGTCGATGTCTTCCTGGGACAGGGGAAGTTCGTGTCGCCGGATTCTCTGGAGGTTGACGGCAAGCGCCTGAGCTTCTCGAAGGCCGTGATCGCCACGGGAGCGCGCGCCGCGAGGCTGCCGATCCCGGGGCTTTGGGAGGCGGAGGCGCTGACCAACGAGACGGTGTTCAGCCTGACCGAGCTCCCGAAACGCCTCCTCGTGATCGGCGCGGGCCCCATCGGCGTGGAGCTGGCGCAGGCTTTCGCGCGGTTCGGCTCGCACGTGACCCTGTTCGAGGCGATGCACGGGGTCTTGCCCCGCGAGGACTTGGACGCCTCCGAGCTTATCCGCAAGGCTTTGGGCCGGGATAAGGTAGAATTTCTGTGCTGCGTCGATATTGAGCGCGTCGAGCGTCGCGGCGGCGAGAGGGTGGTGCGGTTCAAGTCCAAGCACGGCCCCTCGGGCGAGGCGGCCTTCGACGCCGTGCTCGTCGGCGTGGGGCGCTCGCCGAACGTCGAAGGCCTCGGGCTTGAGACCGCGGGGATCAGCTACGACAAGACCGGGGTCAAGGTCGACGAGCGCCTGCGGACCTCGAATCCCAAGGTTTACGCGGCGGGCGACGTCTGCTCCGCCTACAAGTTCACGCACGCGGCCGACGCCATGGCCCGCATCGCCATCCAGAACGCGCTGTTCATGGGGCGCAAGCGGGCCGGCGCGCTGACCATCCCCTGGTGCACCTACACCGATCCCGAGATCGCGCACGTGGGCCTTTACGAGAAGGACGCCAAGGACAAGGGAATCCCGGTCGAGACCTTCGTCTCGGAATTCCGTGACGTGGATCGCGCCGTCCTGGATGGAGAGAGCGAGGGGTTCATCAAAGTGCATGTGCGCAAGGGAACGGACCATATCCTAGGCGCGACCATCGTGGCCCGGCACGCCGGAGAGATGCTCAGCGAGATCTCCGTGGCCATGACCCCGGGAGCGGGACTCAAGACCATAGCCCAGACCATCCATCCCTATCCCACGCAGGCCGAGTGCATCAAGAAGGTCGCCGACGCCTACAGCCGGACGCGCCTGACGCCTTTCGTCAAGGACGTGCTCGGCGGGTGGCTTCGATGGAGCCGATAAGCCGCCGCCTGCAAATCTGGCTGTGGAGAGCTCTCTGGCCGTTGAGGGCGCGGCTTCACCCCGGCGTCGAGGTGGGAGGGTGCTTCCCCGATTTCACCCTAAAAGATGTCGATGGGAAGTCTCATTCGCTCTATGACGGCAAGCCAGGCGGCCTGACGGTGTTGTGGCTCACGAATCTCTGCGATGACTGCCGGGCTCGCATCCCGCTGCTGGAGGAGGCGCGCCGCGAATCGGGCGGCCGCCTCCGCGTCCTAGCCGTCAGCATCCTGGACATCAACGATCCTCTGCCGCCGAAGGTCGCGCGGAATTGCGGGTTTCCGATCCTCCTCGACCCCGACGATATCGTCGCGCGCCGGCTCGGGCAGACGCACCCGCCCGGGACATGCCCGCTGCGAAACCTTTACGTCGTGGACGGCGCCGGCAGGATACGCTTCAAGCACCATCTATCGGCCGTGCGGCCGGCGGAGTTCCGCGCGGCTTTAGGCGCGCTGAGCAAGGAGCGGTCATGAAACCGCTCACGGCCTTCGTCTTGGCGGGCGGTGGCAGCCTCGGCGCCGTACAGGTGGGGATGCTCAAGGCGCTGGCGCGGGCCGGGGTCGTCCCGGACTTGGTCGTCGGGGCCTCGGTCGGCGCGATCAACGGCATGTTCTACGCGGGCGACCCGACGCCCGCGGGTGTGGCGCGCATCGAGCGCATCTGGTTCGGCTTGTCCCGCCGCGACGTGTTCCCTTTCCCGCTCGTGCAGGCCCTCCTCGGCCTCTCCGGGCGCTCCTCCCACGTCTCGGACCCAGCCCTGCTACGCAGGGTCCTGGAGCCGCGGCTGCCTTGCGACCGGCTCGAAAAGTGCGCCCTGACCTGCGCGGTCGTGGCGACCGACCTGATCGACGGAACCGAGCGCGTCTACAGGGAAGGGCCCGCGATGGACCTTTTGCTCGCCAGCGCGGCGATTCCGGCCCTGTACCCGCCGGTTCTGCACGAGGGACGATTCCTCGCCGACGGCGGCTTATCCAATAATGAGCCGGTCTCGACCGCCGTCTCCCTGGGCGCGACAAAAGTGATCGCGCTTTCGACCGGCTTCTCCTGCGCGCTCTCGACGCCTCCGCGCGGGGCCGTTGCGACGGCGCTCCACGCCTTGAACCTCCTCATCAATCGCCGCCTCGTTCGGGACCTTGAGGAAACCGCCGGCAATGTCGAGATCGCCGTCGTCCCTCCGCTCTGCCCCGTGGAAGTGACCCCCTTCGATTTCTCCAGCACCGCCCAGCTTATCCGCCGGGCCGAGGCCTCCACAAGGCTTTGGCTGCGCCATGGCGGCTTGTCGCGACGCGGAATACCCGCGGAGCTTTCGCCGCATGGCCATTCACCCGAGCCTATTCGCCCGCAGGAGTGCGCCGCGCCCCAACGACCGTCGAACACTGAAGGGAGGACGACACGATGAGCCAGTACCTTATCGTTCTGCACGCGGGAAAGGAAAGCCATGAAGGGCTGGCCCGCGCCTATCACGCGCTACTCTACTGCAAGGACTTCTTGGAGAAAGGGCACGGGGCCAAGCTCGTCTTCGATGGAGCGGGGACCGAATGGGTGCCCGAACTGATGAAGCCCGAGCACAAGCTCCATCCGCTGTTCAAGGAAATACAGGCCACGGGGTCGATAGACGCGATCTGCGATTTCTGCGCCGGCGCATTCGGAGTGAAAGACCTGGCTCAGAAGAGCTCTATCCCCATGAAGGCGGAGTTCCAGGGCCACCCGTCCATCGCGAAGTATGTTTCGGAAGGCTACCAGTTACTGGTTTTATGATGTGACCGACGATGATTCCCAAGGACTGCCCTTTCAAAAATCCTCCGACACGACGGAATCCGGCCTTGTGGCTGTGGGCGGCTCTTGGGGCTGGGGCCTTTCGCCGATTCCAAGCGCAGTTCGGGGGCCAGTGCGTATGGATTCCGAAACGAGGCGATCAATACCCATGCAAAACTTGTCCTCATCGAGTCGCCCATATTCATGCCTTGCGCCGAAAGGGAACCTCCATACGCCAAATCAGCAAACGTTTCGATATTTCCAACAAGCACGTCTACGCCCTTCTCAGGACAACTCCGACTGCGATTCACCTTTTTGATGTAAATAATACTTCCACGACGAGCCCTTTCTTTGTAAAAAGTGTTGGTTCACTGCCGTTGCGCCAACGGATGCTTCGCAAGAACCGGGCGTCCGCATGCAATGGAGGGATTGTTGCGAAATGGCATGGGGGATCTCATGAAAAACGAAAGAGCCGTTCTAATCGCCGGCAACAGCTCTTCTCATGAAGATTTGACCATCACTTATAAAGAGTGGATGCTGATTCAAAAGCTTCGCAAGGCGCGCGAGCTGGCGGCACAAGGCCATCGCTCGCGCATGGAGATCATGTTCTACGACAGCGGCAAATCCTGTGATATCACGATCGAAGACCGTGAACGTGTCGTGGAACGAATGGTGGACAAAGACATGAAATAGCGGTCGTTCCCTTGGGTAAAAATCCCGGGGGCTCTTAAACGACGATTTAATCGGTCTAGCTGAAAAACAGAGGCCGGTATCCTTAACGGGATATCGGCCTTTTTGCATTTCAGGGATATTAAGAGAGGTGATTCTATGAAGCGTCTCATAGCAGTAGGAATTTGGGCCATCCTGCCTGTTTTTATCGGAGGCGTGACAGATGCGCAGGAGGGGACCGGCTACCGAGACTTTCTAAAACTGGGAACCGCTCAAGGCTATGGGGGCGAAGACTGGCTGCGCTATGAGCGCTCGCAGATCAAGCATCAGATCAAGCAGGGGATACCCCCGAACCTGCAGCCCGCGTTTGCCGGCGACGCCTATACGCTGCCCCCCAATGCGTTCCGTATCGGCCTTTCCGGTCGCTTCGCGCGCATCGGCGGCGACGATTTCTATGATGACAACGAGGTCGAGCCGATCGATCTGACGGACAGGGTGGTCACACGGCAGTTCGGCGATCTCGACTTCTTGTACGGGTTCGACCTAAACCGACGTTTCCTTCACAGCTTCACGCTTCGGGTGAACATCCCCGTGCTCGGCAGCCGCGTTGGCGGGCAGGCTTATCCCGAGGGCTTCAAACCAGGCATGACCGTCCTCGGCGACGGCGCCACGCAGGACGTCGGCGACATCGGGATCTTCCTGAAGAAGAAACTCCAGGATCAGGCGAACTTCCCGGTCGGCGTCGCGCTGATGGGCGGCTTCACGATCCCGATGGGAAGCAACGCGCGGAAGTTCGCCAATGACGGCAAAGGCGTCCAGGTCCGGATGCCGGATATGAGCTGCATGTTCCCAGGACGCGACTTCACGACGAGCCCTCTCACCTCGGCCGATTTCGCCCCCATGCTCGGGATGGCGATGCCCGCGATGCCCTGCGGCATGAAGGTCGGGCAGTTCCCGTTTCCCTTGAGCCCGGACAACGTCTTCGACCGGTTCTCGCCCGACGGCCGCCTGCCGGCGCTCATGCAGCCTGGGCTGGGGGCGGTGAGTTACACCGCGGGCCTCTTCTTCACCAGGCAATTTCTCCAAGGCGACTGGGGACCTCTGGATTCCGTCCTCGGGCGCAGTGCCGCGCACCTGGGCGCCACGCATCAGTTCGTCTCCAAGCACGACGGCATCGACCCCGGCGACACGACGACGTTCTTCGCGTCCTTCGTCAAACCGCTGTTTAAGGACTACTTGTCGCTCGATACCACGTTCCTCGGCAAGCGGCAGGAGACGGACCACTACGATGGCCAGATCATCCACCCGTTCCCCACGCCGGGGGTGTGCGGGGGCGGCCCCTGCGTCACCTTTCGGCGCATCGACCGCCCTCCGTTCCAGGGCGGCATCAGCGGCTACATAGCGCCGAGTCTTATTTTTAGCCCTGACCCTCAGATCCGCCTGACGGCAACGGGCATGTTCAGAGTCAAGACGCCTGAATTGGGACCCGCTCCCGCCTTCATTTCCCGTCTGGCAATGGAGGTGACATTCTAATGAACAAGCAAACTTTTTCCGGAGGAACCATGAAGACCGTCATTATGTCTATGATCGTTGCCCTTCTCTTAGCCGATGGGCCCGCTGTTAACGCCAAGGTCTATCTCCACGCGCCGGACGGAACGGAAGTTGAAATCAAGGAAGGCACCCCGCAACCGGACCTCTCCGCCTATCGCAGCCCCTTGGAAAGCAAAATTGCGAGCCGACGGTTCTTCACCAACGACAACTTGTATCTTGCCAACGAGGAGTTCCTCTCGGGAATGGAGTACTTCGTTGACGCCGTCGAGGCCGGCTTTCCAATCGCGCACTGGCCCCAATTCCAATGGATCACTGCGCTTGAGAACTACTGGTATTCGCGTTATACGCTGGAGTGGGCGACGAGCAGGGCGCACGCCGGGATCAGCACGGTCCACGGTCCCTATTGGACGCTCAAAGCCCGAGAGCTCTACGACCGCAACCGCACGCTGCGCGACCGCGGCGAGCGGGTGCCGGCCAACAAGGGTGTAGTGCTGAGCCACTATATGCCGCTCTACTACCAAAGAACGGGCATGCCGCGCGTTTTTGACGATGCCGCGCCGACTTACTTAAACTTCACTTCCGCTGATCCTCATTTCATAGGCCCGGTGATCACAGCCGACAACTTTGACGACCCGATGAGCGGTAAAAAAGGAAACTGGGGCATGCCCACCTATTATCTGGACTATTTCAACACGCGTTGGAGCCGCGACCGGATGGACAAAACCATCGATATGGGGGGCACCGCTCAGGCGGCCGCCAAACAAGCCATGTGGGTCCAGTACTTCTGGCACTCCGATCATGTCAAGAAGGGCGCTTCAAACGAAGAATTCAGCGACACAAACCTTCTGGGTAACGATGCTGAGGAAGGCTTCCGTGGAATCGTACTGTCCTTGGCCGCCTTCAACACGCTGCTTGAAGCGAAGGCTGCTCTATTCTCGGATGAACGCGGAAGACTAGGCGGTATCGAGCCCTTCCAATATGACCCGGCCGAAGGCCTACGCTATCTACCCCACGCCCTCGGCTCTAACTTAGTCATGATTGGCGACCTGCCCAATAGGCCATGGTCCCTCCATGTCAAGGACGGCACAAGCCGCCTTTGGGATCAAGCCAGCTGGCTCTGGCTTTGCTCCGAATACTACAACTTGACCCAACACTTCGACCGGGCTTTTACCGCAAATCCTCCCGTAGATGAAGGCGTGGTTGAAAAGGGCTCCGGCCAAGTGGCTTTAGGGCTCGCGTCCGTCTTGATCAAAAACATCAAAACCATGCACCAGAAAGATGGAATGTTCGTTTCGGGTTGGTCGCCGCGCGCGGGGGCGGGGGATCGCATCTCCATGGAGGATTCGGCCCTATTGCTTGTTGCCCTCAAAGACGTTGTCGACCGCTTCTCTGGAAATGAAAAGACGGAGCAATGGCTCAGGAAAGAGGCGCAACAGTTATTGATCGCCCAAGCCGATTTTCTTCTGACCCTGGAGGGGACAGACGGCTCATTCGAACCTGAATACTCAATCCCTGAGCGCGCGGGGGCGGGGGGAGCCGATTTGAGCGAACCCTTGTTTTGGGGAACGCGCGGCCTTTTAGCCGCGTGGCAGGCCACCAAGGACGATAAATACTTGAGAGGAGCCTACCGGACTTTCAATCGGTTGAACGAAAAGTTCTGGGATGAAAAGTCCGGACTCTATAGAACCCGCCTAGGCGATGACACGGTAACTTTAACGCCGAAAGGGGTGGCTGCGGCGATTGGAACCTTCCGCGAAATGAGCTTTGCCGCGGAACCATCCAGGATCAGGCCATTGCTGGAGAGGTTTACCCGATTCTGGATTCAGGCCATGGATGTCTCAGGGCTCCAGATGTCTGAAAATTATCAAACCGGGGAGATCACTTACGGAACCGAAGGTGAGGACGAAGATGGCATTCCCTTCGTCGGAAAATCGCACGGCCGCTATGGCATCGCCCCCATCGCGGCTCATGAGGTTTATGTCAATATCGGCGGTCCGGACAACAAGGCTTTCAAATCCCTCCAGGGAGAGCTTCACGTGATGAACCCGAAAGTCAATTTCGCTTATCGCGCAGGCGGCGAGGACTCAACGCCGTTACGTCTAGACTCGATTCCCAAAGCAACTTCCTTCACGAAGACGGTGGGCATTTCCCAGCTTGCTTCGGACACCAGTCAGGTGCCCGCACGCGCCGACTCAAAACTTACCGGAGCGGATGTGTTTAAATTGAACTGCGCCGTCTGCCACGGAAGCCGCGGCCAAGGCATCACCGGAAAACCACTCGGCCAAATCGCCAGAGAAGGCGGGATGGGGGTCGTGGTCCTAGACGGCCGGCCCATGCAACGGATGCCGCATTGGGGCAAGATCCTTACCTCGGATGAGATATCCCGCGTCGTTGAGTACGTAAAGGACTTGTTTAAGCAATAGCTGCTCAATCACGCGATATCGCTTGTCTCCAACTCCGTTCTTCCATGTAACATTTTCCGCACTCGGGAAACTTATTATCGACTGCGGAGGACGAAAACAATGGAAGACAATGCGTTGGCCTGCAGGCGTTGCAACTATCAGGCGGAGGCAAAGCCAGAAGGCTGGCGGAAATGCGGCAAGTGCGGGATGCTCTGGTGCCCCAAGTGCGCTTCCGGCTCAGAGCGCTGCGCCAACTGCGTCGGCGGCACTCTCGTTCCCGTGTCTTGAAGGCGGGCGGGCTCGCAACATTTTCCGGGTTTGGCCGAGCAAGTCTTGGCCACATCGTTGCGAGCGTTCGTATCCGTGGTTTCATCCCGCGTTACCGTCTCCCAAGTCCGGAGCGATCCCGGAAGGAACGACACGGACTCGCCCTTTGGGTCTCCATTTCATCTGTCAAGGCCGCGTGAAACTAATTCAAGGAAGACCGCTTCGGCCAGAACTTGACAAAAATCAAACGAACGCTTGACGTTGTTCATTGCCCGTTTGCGCCGCTTCGTGGTTTCATTACTACTTAATGGACTCCGCCGATGGTTTGTTGTTTTCTAAAGCTGGAGAAGCAGGTCCAGAAATCACTCTCTTTCATTTTTCCTCCTCCTTAAGACATGCCTTAAGCGCCATCTCATGGCTGGTCCGCCAAAAGTCCGGCGCGTTCTTCACCATCGAGGACATCGCTAAAGCGCAGGGATTGCCCCCAAGCTTTCTGGCCAAAATTCTCCGCCAATTGGCCCGCTGGGGAATCACGACCGCTCAGCGTGGTCCAGGGGACGGACATGCCTTGGGGCGGAATCCCGAACAGATTTCCTTGGCCGAAGTCATAAGAGCCGTCGAAAGACCATCGGCGGAACGGCGCCAATGCCTCTTCGAGTTGCATGGGTGCGGCGGCGCATCGCCATGCGCCATTCATGACCAAGTCTGTCTTGCCGAACGCCAACTCTGGAAGGTTCTTGGCGCCACCACGGTCGCCAGTTACACGACCACCAGGTTTCACGAGAGCATGAAATGAGGGTGGAGAGGAATAGATGATCCAACTATCAGTCGCACTCATCGTAGCGGTCCTGCTCGCGGTTCCTTCACGCGCTGCCGAGATCAAGCCGTATGGCTTGGTGCTGGTCAACTACGTGCAGAACTGGAACCGGCCCAATTTCGCCGACGTGCCGACTCAAGCGATCTCGGGGTCAAACGCGCTGCCGCCCAACCAAAATTTATCGCTGTTTACCGCGCGCCAGACGCGCTTGGGCCTGAATATCTCGAAGAGCACGGGACCCTGGGACTCCGACTTGAGCGGCGTCGTAGAGATTGACTTTTTCGGATTGCGTAACACGGGTTCGGCCGGACTTGACGTCAACGCCGTGGCCCCGCGCGTGCGCCTGGCCTACATTCAGGCCAAACGCGGGAACCATGCGGTCGTATTCGGCCAAGATTGGGTCAAGGCGTTTGCCCCGTTGAATCCGGAGTCGCTCGCGCATGCCGGGATCACGTCTCTCTCCAACTCGGGAAACCTTTGGAACCGACTGCCGCAACTGCGCTGGGACGCTGACTGGGAACTGGGCGGCGATTGGAGCGCAGGCACTAAAATAGCGTTAGTGCGATCTTTCTCCGCTGACGAGGCCGGGCGCACCTCGGGAGCCGCGACCGTCGCGACCGCGTCGGATCTCGCGGGATCGGGAGAGTTCTCCGGTGGACCGGCTTACCAGGCGCTCACTGAACTCAAAAGGAAGATCGACGGCCGGACCTTCGTTATCGGCGCTTCGATGCAATACTTGCGGGAGTCATTTAACTCTGTCGTCCCGCAGCCGGCGGGCGCGACAAATCACCGGGTCGACGGCCTACTGGGCTCCGGGCACTTGCTCTTGCCGATTCTCCCATCCGTGACGCTCTCGGTGGAGGGCTTCTATGGCCGTTCTGATCAGAACCTTAACGGGCTTGGGACGGTCTACAACGACCTAGGAAACGCGCGTACGACACAGACCCGCGGAGGTTTCGCGCAGGCTCAGGTGAAGCCGATCAAGAACTGGCGCTTCAACGCAATGGCTGGGTTCGAAAGCATCGATCAAACGGGCCTCGCCGCGGGGGCGACTGCGATCTTCCGCAACGAAACGATCGCTGCCAATGCAATTTGGGACGCGACTGCGGACTTGGCGTTGTCGTTGGAGTTTGGCCGCATACATTCCTATTTCGTAGGGGCGCTTGCGGGTGACACAAAGAACCTCGGCATGGCTGCTCAGTATCGCTTTTAAGAGGAGCAGCGACATGTCTGGACCAAGGGCCTTTCTCCCAAAGAGGCGGAGGCGCTGCGGCGAAACTATCAGGAGCGCTATGGACAGTAGGGGCGGGCATTGCGGGAGGCGAGATGAGTAAAAAAACCGGCGCTAGAATGAGCTGGATGGATCTGTTCGACTTCGGGAGGGCGGACATCCTGGCCCTCCACAAGACATGGTTTGCATTTTTCCTGACGTTCTATGTGTGGTTCAACATGGCGCCGCTCGTCACGACGATCGTCAAGGACACGGGCTTCACCCTGCAGCAGTTGAACCTCCTGGCGATCTGCAACGTCGCGCTGACGGTTCCCAGCCGCCTGCTCATCGGGATGATCTCCGATCGGCTGGGGCCGCGGCGAACGTTCACCTTGGTCATGACGACTATGGCCTTTCCGTGCTTGCTCTTCGCCTTCGGCACGACCTACACGCAGATGCTGGTAGCGCGGCTTCTCTTGAGCATGGTGGGAACCGGCTTCGTCGTCGGCATCCACATGACCTCGCTGTGGTTCAAGCCCCGTGACGCCGGATTTGCCCAAGGCGTCGAAGCGGGACTGGGCAATTGGGGTTCCTCCATCGCGGCGATCACGCTGCCTCTTTTGGCCCTCAACTTCCTTGGCAGTTGGCGGTGGGCCACCGCCATCAGCGGTCTTGTCATGTTCGCCTACGGCATCTACTATTGGTTTGCCGTCACCGACGGCCCGCCCGGCTCCGTCCACCATCGCCCGAGGAAGGCCGAGGCCATCGAGGTCAGCACCTGGGGCGATCTAGTCAATGCGGTCGTCTGGACTATCCCGGTGGTTGGAGTGTTGGCAATCCTGGTTTGGCGCATCCACGGGCTTGGGTTCATGGGAACGGGAACGGCGGCCGCAGCCTACACAGCCATAGGCGCGGTGACCGTATACCAGATCGTCCAACTCTTCAGGGTCAATACGCCGTTGCTTGGAAGAGGCGTGCCGGAGGACGACCGCTACCGATTCACCGATGTCGCTTGCCTCTGCGCCTGTTACGTCGCGACCTTCGGCGTCGAGCTTGGTGTGATCTCGATGTTGCCGGCATTTTTCCAGAAAACTTTCGGTTTGAGTCCCCAACTGGCGGGTCTTATCGGTTCGACCTTCGCCATCTTGAACTTCTTCTCGCGGGCGTTGGGCGGCTTCATCTCGGACCGCGTCCCCTCGCGGCGTTGGGCCATGCTTGCGTACTTAGCCGGGGTTACGGTTACGATGGGCCTGATGGGTTTCATCGGCCCTTCTTGGCCCTTGACCCTGGCTGTCTTGGTGACCTTGGCCGCGGCGGTCTTTGTGACGGGAGGCTGCGGAACAACCTATGCCATCGTCCCCATGATCAAGAGGCGGCTGACCGGCCAGATTTCGGGCTACGTCGGCGCCTACGGGAACGTCGGCGCCACGATCTATCTGACGGCCCTGACCTTCATGAGTCCGAACCGCTTCTTCTTCTTTATCGCCGCGACGGCCGCCGCGACTTTCGTGTTCTGCATGATCTTCCTTCGGGAGCCGGCGGGCGCCTTCGCCGAGGAATATCATCTCTCCAGTGTCGACCATGAGATCGTCAGAGAACGGCAAGTTTCGAGGGCGACCCCTTGAACCGGAGTCAGGCGCTGGCCCGCGTCGGCATAGCGGCGGTTGTTGCCTCCGCCGGAGTTCTCGCGCGGGCGGATATCGCCTGGGCCAAGGCCGACCCCGCCGACTTCGCGCAGAATTGCACGAGCTGCCACACCATAGGCGGGGGACGCCTGACGGGCCCCGACCTCAAGGATGTGAGCAAGCGCCGCAGCCGGGAGTGGCTCGAACGCTTCATCAGCGATCCCAGCAGGATGCTTGAGTCCGGAGACCCGACCGTCACGGAACTCTACAAGACCCACAATAACGTCATCATGCCCGCGATCGCGGGGATGACGACTCAGCGCATTGAGGAATTCCTCGAGCTCATTGACGCGGAATCGGCCTTGCCGAAGTCTCGCTTCGCGGGTTCCCAACTCATTAACAGGCCGCTCTTGCCCAGCGACGTCGCGGACGGCGAAGCGCTCTTTCTTGGAAAATCTCGGCTTAAGAACGGCGGGCCGTCCTGCATCTCTTGCCACTCGGTCGGGGGCATGAGCTGGCTTGGCGGAGGCTTCCTTGGCCCGGACCTGACTCTGGCCTTCTCGCGCCTAGGCGGGGAAAAAGCCTCAGCCGCCTGGCTGGTGAGCCCTGGCTCCCCGATGATGAAGCCCTTGTTCGCGGGGCGGGCCCTCAACCCTCAAGAGATTCTGCCGCTGGTCGCCTATCTGAAGGATGCGGCACAGCGCGGGAGGCCCGCGGACTCCATTGCTCGGCTCTCTTTCCTAGTCATCGGTCTGCTGGGCGCTGCGGCCCTATTCGTCGTATTGGACTCGAGGTGGGGTGACCGCTTGCGCTCGGTCAGGCGAGCAATGGTCAACAAGACGGACTCTGCGGAGGATGCCAATGTCTGACGGCCACAACCCCTGGATCAAGGACGAGACGAAGCCCGAGTTGCGCTCGTGGGAAGAGTTCTATCGCAACCGTTGGCAGCACGACAAAGTCGTGCGCAGCACCCATGGGGTCAACTGCACGGGCGGCTGCACGTGGAACATACACGTGAAAGACGGCATCGTGACCTGGGAGATGCAGGGCCTTGATTACCCCTTGCTTGAGTCGAGCCTGCCCCCGTACGAGCCGCGCGGTTGCCAGCGAGGAATCTCCTACTCGTGGTACCTGTATAGCCCGCTGCGCGTGAAGTACCCCTACATCCGCGGCGCCCTGCTCGACCTCTGGAAAGAAGCTCGCGCTAGAGCCGAGGACCCGGTCGAGGCCTGGAAGAGTTTAATCGAGAATCCCGAAGCGCGCCGACGCTGGCAACGCGCGCGCGGCAAGGGAGGGTTTAGGCGAGCCGACTGGGACACCGTGCTTGAGATCATGGCGGCGGCCAACATCTACACGATCAAGAAGCATGGCCCCGATCGGATCGCCGGCTTCTCGCCGATCCCGGCAATGTCGATGGTAAGCTACGCTGCCGGCGCTCGCATGCTCCAGCTCATGGGCGGGATATCGCTCTCCTTCTATGACTGGTATTGCGATCTGCCCAGCGCCTCGCCCGAGACTTGGGGCGAGCAGACAGACGTTAATGAATCCGCCGACTGGTTCAATGCCAAGCTCCTTGCCGTCATGGGCTCAAACCTCAACATGACGCGTACCCCCGACTGTCATTTCGCGGCCGAGGCGCGGCACAACGGCACGAAGATGATCGTCTTCTCACCCGACTTCAACCAGGTCGCCAAATACGCGGATGAATGGATGGCCGTCAATGCCGGCCAGGACGGCGCGTGGTGGATGGCGGTCAACCATGTGCTCCTCAACGAATTCCATCACGAGAAGCAAACCCCCTTCTTTTTAGATTATACGGCTCGCTTCACCGACGCTCCATTTCTCGTCGAGCTGATCCCGAATTCGGAGGGAGGCTACGAGGCGGGTCAACTCGTGCGGGCCGGCCGGCTCCAGAGCTACGCCGGGATCGAGAACGGCGAATGGAAATTCCTAATCTGGGACGACGCGTCCGACAGGCCCAAGATGCCCATGGGCAGCGTGGGCTTTCGTTGGGGCAAGGAGAAAGGCAAGTGGAATCTGTTGCTCAAGGACGGCCTCGACGGGTCTGAGATCAAGCCTCGGCTGACTTTCCTCAAAGCGCGCGAGGGAGCCGTCCCGGTCCGTTTCGACGACTTCGGCGAGGGACAGAGCGTCCGGCGCGAGGTGCCCGTGCGTTACCTCGACACGGGGACCGGCAAGATCGCCGTGACGACCGTCTACGATCTCATGATGGCGCAGTACGGCGTGGGTCGCGGGTTGGGGGGGGAGTATCCGAAAGATTACGGCGACGAGAGCGCCCCCTATACGCCGGCATGGAGCGAGAAGTACACGGGCTTGAGCCGGGACACTCTCATTAAGTTCGCGCGTGAATGGGCGGTGACCGCCGAGCGTACCGGCGGAAAGTGCACGATCATCATCGGCGCCGGCATCAACCACTGGTATCACGCCAACCTCATGTACCGAGCCGGCATCCACGCTCTCGTTCTCACCGGCTGCGTCGGGGTTAACGGCGGCGGACTGGCCCACTACGTCGGCCAGGAGAAACTCGCGCCGATGGAGCCGTGGAGCGCGATCGCTTTCGGCAAGGACTGGTATGGCGCGTCGCGCCTGCAAAACGCGCCGAGCTGGCACTACGTTCATTCGGACCAGTGGCGCTACGAGAAGCATTTCACGGACTACCATTCGGTTCCGTCGAACGGCGGCCCGGACTCGCTCGCCAAGGGCCACACGATGGACATGCAGGTCCGCGCGGTCAAGTGCGGATGGCTTCCGTTCTATCCGCAGTTCAACAAAAGCCCGCTCGAGGTCGCGCGCGAGGCCCTCGCCGGAGGAGCCAAGGATGACGCCGAGATCGTTCGGCATGTTACAGACGAACTCAAGGCCAAGCATCTGCGATTCTCGGTGGAGGAACCCGACGCCGAGGCCAATTGGCCGCGCGTCTGGTATATCTGGCGCGGCAACGCGCTCATGTCGAGCAGCAAGGGACACGAGTATTTCCTTAAGCATTACCTTGGGACACACAATAACGCGATTGCCGAGGAGCTGGCCGAGGGCTCCACGAGCGAAGTCAGTTGGAGCGACAAGGCGCCCACCGGGAAGCTCGATCTTGTCGTCGATCTGAATTTCCGCATGGATACCTCGGCGCTCTATTCGGACATCGTTTTGCCCGCGGCGACGTGGTACGAGAAGAACGATCTCAACTCGACCGACATGCACAGCTTCATTCATCCACTCGCGGAGGCCGTTCCCCCGTCCTGGGAGTCGAAGAGCGACTGGGACATCTTCAAGGCAATCGCAAAGAAGTTCTCGGAACTCGCTGTGCGCCACTTCCCCGAGCCGGTCAAGGACGTGGTCGTGACCCCGCTGGCGCATGACACCGCCGCCGAGATCGCGCAGGCCTCTCCCAAGGATTGGTCGCGCGGCGAGGTTGAGGCGATCCCCGGCAAAACGATGCCGGGGATCGCAATCGTCACGCGCGACTATAAGAATCTCTACAACCAGTTCGTCTCATTCGGGCGGCTGGCGCGCGATAAGGGACTCGGCGCGCATGGGACCTCCTATGCCATCGATGACTTCTACGACAAGATGCTCGAGACCCATCCCGCGGTGGCCTGGGCAGGCAAGACCTATCCCTCGCTGAGGGAGGGCGCCCAAGTCTGCAACGTGATTCTCAACCTCGCGACGGTGACAAACGGGGAGCTGTCCTATCGTTCCTATAAGAACATGGAGGAAAAAACCGGCCTGCGCCTGACCCAATTGGCCGAAGGCGATCGCAATGTTCGAACGACCTTCAAGGACTTGCAGGCCCAGCCGCGACGCTTCGTCAACAGCCCGATGTGGTCCGGGTTGGTGACGGGTGGAAGGGCTTACGCCCCATTCACCTACAACCGTGAGCACCTCGTGCCTTGGCGCACGCTGACGGGCCGTCAGCATCTCTATCTCGACCACCCGATCTATTTGCAGTTCGGAGAGCATCTGCCGACCTATAAGCCTAAACCCGGCTCGGTGCAGTACGGGGACCTGCGATTCAGTAAAGAGGCCGGCAAGACGAAGATGCTCAACTACCTCACGCCCCACGGGAAGTGGCACATTCACTCGACGTACGGCGACAACCAGCGCATGACAACTCTTTCGCGCGGCGTGGAACCCTTTTGGATCAACGAAAATGACGCCGAGGAGATCGACGTCAAGGACAACGACTGGGTCGAGGTGCACAACGACCACGGCGTCGTCGTTACGCGCGCGGCGGTGAGCGCCCGCATTCCGCGCGGGATATGCATCATCTACCACTCCCCGGAGCGGACGTATTCGGTTCCGAAGTCGCCGCTTCGCGGCTGGCGCCGCGCCGGAGGCCACAATAGCCTCACGCGCACGCGCCTCAAGCCCAACCTGATGGCCGGTGGTTACGGGCAGTTCACGTTTCACTTCAACTATTGGGGGCCCATCGGCTGCAATCGGGATACCCATGTGCTGGTGCGCAAGCTGCCGGAGCTGCGGTGGTAGCGATGAAGACGGCTAGGAGGGCTTCCTGATGGACGTGCGCGCGCAGATATCCATGGTGTTCCATCTCGACAAGTGCATCGGCTGCCATACCTGCAGCGTCGCCTGCAAGAATATCTGGACCGACCGCAAGGGCTCCGAATACATGTGGTGGAACAACGTCGAAACCAAGCCGGGGACGGGCTTTCCCACGCGATGGGAAGACCAGGAGAAATACCGTGGCGGTTGGGAGCTTTGCGACGGAAAGCCGCAGCTCAAATCGACGAGCAAATCCAAATCCTTGACGGACATCTTCCATCATCCGGCGCAGCCGACGATGGACGACTACTACGAGCCCTGGACCTACGACTATCAAAACCTCTTCAACGCGCCGGAAGGAGACGACCAGCCCACGGCCCGCCCGCTGTCGATGGTGACCGGGGAGCCGATCAACATCGAGGCCGGACCCAACTGGGACGACGATCTTGGAGGCTCGCCTGTCTACGCGGCCAACGACCCGAACCTGGCGGCGCTAAGCCCCGAGCAGCGCCGCCAACTCTTCGCGGTCGAGCGGCTGGTGATGTTCTACCTTCCGCGCATCTGCAACCACTGTCTCAACGCCGGCTGTGTGGCCGCCTGCCCGTCCGGAGCGCTGCACAAGCGCGGTGAAGACGGCATCGTGCTGATCGACCAGGCCCGCTGCCGCGGCTGGCGCGCCTGCATCGCGGCCTGCCCCTACAAGAAGACCTTCTATAACTGGCAAACGGGCAAGTCCGAGAAGTGCATCCTTTGTTTCCCGCGTCTCGAGACCGGCCAGGCTCCGGCCTGTTTTCATTCATGCGTGGGGCGCATCCGCTATTTGGGCGTCCTGCTTTACGACGCCGATCGTATCGAAGAGACCGCCCGGAAGGCCGACGAAGAGCTCATCGAGGCCCAACGTTCGATGATCCTCGACCCCTTCGATCCCCTCGTTCTTGAGGCGGCGCGTCGCGGCGGCATCCACGAGTCCGTCATCGAAGCGGCGCAGAAATCGCCCGTGTACCAGTTCGTCAAGGTCTGGAAGATCGCGCTTGCGCCGCACATCGAGTACCGGACCTTGCCGATGCTCTTCTATGTGCCGCCGCTTTCGCCCGTTCTTTCATCGAAGGCGTCGGGCGTCCTCAAGAACGAGACCGAGTCGCTTTTCCATGAGGTCGACAACGCGCGCGCGCCTTTGGAGTATCTGGCCAGGCTTTTTGGCGCCGGCCACTCAGGAAAGGTGCGCTATGCGCTCAAGAAGCAGATGGCCGTGCGCGCGCATCGGCGGGCGGTCACGGTCGGAGACCTCGACCGCGCGACGGCCGACCGGATGTTGTGCGAGGCCGACTGCACGACAGAGGAGGCCGAGGCAATCTTCAAGCTGACCGCGCTCTGCACCTTCGAGGACCGATTCGTTATCCCGCCAGCCCATCGCGAGATGGCCATCGAGATGCTCGAGGACCCCCAGGAGCACAAAGGGGCGGTCGGTTTCGGGTTCGTCCAAGGGCCCAAGAGGGGAGCATGAAGACGACCCCGGCCGATGTCCTGACGCATATCGCGGTTCTCCTGGAATATCCCAAAGGCGACCTAATGTCCGCGATCGCGCGCGCCCGGAAGTCCGCCGTTGCCGAGTCGCTGGAGGCGGCCGCGGCGCTCGAGCCCTTCGCCGGGTTTGCTCAGGATCATTCGCAGGCCGAACTGGAGGAGGCCTTCGTCCAGACCTTCGATCTGAACCCCTCTTGCGCGCTAGAGATCGGCTGGCACCTCTACGGGGAGGATTACAAGCGCGGCGCCTTCCTCGTCGAGATGCGGGGTTTCATGCGACGCCTCGCCATCGCCGAAGACTCGGAGTTGCCGGACCATTTGCGGCACGTCTTGGAGGTGCTTGCGCGCCTGGAGCCAGCCGCAGGATGGCAATTAGCGCAGGACAAGGTGCTTCCGGCCTTGGCCAAGATGCGGCTGGCCTCGCAGGGAGCTGCCTACGACGCCGTCCTTCGCGCCGTTGAACTGCTAATTGAGACTCGCTTTGCAGCCGCGGGAGGAGCGCGATGACGCCGTCCTATCTCGATGCACTGCTGTTTGTGGCGTTCCCATACCTGGCGCTGGCGAGCTTCGCCATCGAATCGATTCGACGGTACTTTCGGCAGCCGTTTACTTACTCGAGCCTCTCCTCCCAGTTCCTTGAGAACCGGCATCACTTCTGGGGGGCCGTGCCGTTCCATTACGGACTCGGGATCGTGCTGAGCATGCATTTCGCGGCCTTCGCCTTCCCGCGGACCGTTCTTCTGTGGAATGCCGTGCCGGCGAGGCTTTATCTCCTTGAAGCGACAGGTTTCATGTTCGCGCTCTTGGCTCTGGTAGGCTTGGCGAATCTGATCGCGAGGCGGCACTCTCATTCCTCATTGAGAGTCGTTACGACGAAAGCTGACTGGTTCTTGCTCGGTCTTCTGCTGGCTCAAATCGGCCTCGGGACGTACATCGCTATTTTCAGGCCTTGGGGAACCTCTTGGTTTGCGGCGTCGTTGACGCCGTATCTGTGGTCGATCCTCAAGCTTGCTCCCGATCTGGCTTATGTGTCGCCGATGCCGATCGAAGTCAAGCTCCACATCGTGGGTGCGTTTACGATCGTAGCGGTGGCGCCCTTCACGAGATTGGTCCATGCGCTCGTCATGCCTATCCCTTATCTCTGGCGCAGGCCTCAGGTTGTCCGCTGGACCCGGCCGCGGACCGGCATTCCAAGGAGATGATTCCATGACATGGTTGACGAAGTGGGAGCCTGAGAATTCCGAGTTTTGGCTGGCCGAGGGGCGCATTGTCGCCTGGCGGACGCTGATCCTCACGACCTTCTCGCTCATTTTCTCCTTTGCGACGTGGTTCGTGCCGAGCGCCCTGGTTGTCCGAATGCCGGGGGTGGGGTTTAAGTTCAGCACGATGCAGCTCTTCTGGCTGGCGGCGATCCCCGGCTTGGCTGGGGGCACACTCAGGCTGATCCATTCCTTCCTCATTCCCATTTTTGGAACGCGAGCCACCATTTCAACGGCGACGTTCATCAAGATCATTCCCATGGCATGGCTCTTCTACGCAATCCAGAACGTCCCGGGTCCGGGAAATCCAGGCACGTCCTTCGCCACGTTCATGGCCATCTACTTTCTATGCGGATTTGGCGGCGGGGACTTTTCTTCCTTCATGCCGTCCTCAAGCCTTTTCTTTCCAAAACGTTTGCAGGGCACGGCGATGGGCATTCAGGCCGGCATCGGAAACTTCGGGGTCAGCCTAGTGCAGTTCGTTACGCCCTGGATCGTCGGCTTTGGGGCGTTCGGAGCCATCGCCGGTGGCCCGCAGGCATTCACAAAAGGCGCCGTGGTCAAGAACCTCTGGCTTCAGAACGCCGCCTTCTGCTATATGCCAATCCTCATCCTCGCTGGTATCCTCTGCGCGGTTTATCTGCGCAGCGTGCCGGTCAAGGCGTCGATCCGCCAGCAGTTGGACATCATGAAGGACAAGCACACATGGTTTTGCGTCATTACTTACTTCATGACCTTCGGCTCCTTCTCCGGACTATCGGCGGCGTTTCCTCTCATGATCGGCAAGATCTACGGAGGATTCCCAGGGGCTCCTGATGCGCTGAAATACGCCTTTCTGGGCCCTCTGGTCGGCTCGTCCATCCGCTTTCTCGGAGGACCCTTGAGCGACCGCTGGGGAGGCAGTGTCTGGACCCAAGTTTCGGGATTCGGACTTATCGCGGGATGTCTCGCGCTGATTCTTGGCGGGCTTTTGACGCCGACTTCCCTGTCCTCATTCCCCTATTTTCTCGGCGTGATGCTGTGGATATTCCTGATGGCCGGCATCGGCAACTTCGGCACATTCCGGCAGTACCCGATCATTTTCGCGTTCTCTCCTCGGCAGGGAGCTCAAGTTCTGGGCTGGACGGGGGCTTGGGCCGCCTACGGGCCGTTTGTCTTCTCGTCTTTGATCGGGAAATCGATCACACACACGGGTTCGGCGATCGCATTTTTCTGGTGCGCCGCGGCCTTTTATGCCGTCGCCACGTGCGTCAACTGGTGGTATTACACGCGGGCTGCTTCCGAGCGCTACGATTTCGGCGCGTGGGGCGGCACATGGTGGGATAAGGCGAAGGCGACTTGGCCCTCATGCTGAAAGGCAGACCGCTGACGATCTTTCTGCTGGCAGCGATTACGCTGAGCGTCATAGTCTTGATTCCTGTGGCTTTCGAGTTTCGCCTCCCCGGCGTGGACCAAGGTTATGAACCCGCGCAACCGATCGCGTTCTCGCATAGACTGCATGCCGGTGAGCTGGAGATATCGTGCCTTTACTGCCATTCCGGTGTCCGGAAAAGCCGCAACGCAGGTGTTCCATCGATGAGTCTCTGCATGAACTGCCATAAGACAGTAGCCGCCCCTTTCATGCAGATTCGGCAGGAAGCAGCGGATTCCGAGAGGGAGAACCGCGGATCTCGCCGACTCGTCTCGCCCGAAATCCGCAAGATATACCGCGCCTTGGGTCTTAATGACGATCTAAAGCCGGACCTAAGCCTAACGGCGGCTCCTGTCGTATGGAATCGGGTCCACAACCTGCCGGACTTCGTCTACTTCGACCATCGTCCCCACGTCAATGCCGGAGTGCGGTGCCAGGCTTGCCACGGCCCCGTGCAAAGCATGGAACGTGTACGGCAGTTCGGCGAGCTGACGATGGGCTGGTGCGTCAACTGCCATCGCAAGGCGGAGGTGGCTGATTCCTCGCTCACAAAGCCTCACCATGCCGCCACCGACTGCTCAAGGTGCCACTATTGATCTTATGGCCGACAAGAGATATTGGCGCAGCCTAGAAGAACGTGACGCGAAGAACTCGCCTCCCCCTGGGCCGGAATTTCCCGAGGTATCGGGAGAGGCGTCGACTTCCACCGTGAACATTGATAGGCGCACGTTCCTTAAAGCCGCTGGCTTCTCGATCGGCGGCGTGCTTCTCTCGGCTTGCGGGCGCGGGCCAATGAACAAAGTGATCTCCTACCTATCCCAGCCCGAGGAAATCGTTCCGGGGCGGGCTTACTGGTACGCGTCCTCCTGTCTCGGCTGCAGCGTGGGCTGCGCGACGCTCGTCAAGACGCGCGACGCGCGCCCGTTGAAGCTCGAGGGCAATCCCGAGCATCCATTATCTTTGGGAGGTCTCTGCGCCGTCGGTCAAGCCTCGGTTCTGGAGCTCTACGACGATCGCCGCCTCAGAGGGCCGCTGATCGCCGGTCGGACGGCCTCCTGGGAGACAGTCGACCGACGGATCGGCCAGGAGCTAGATGAAATCAGGCGCAAAGGCGGCCGGGTGAGAATCCTGTCGCGAACGATCCTAAGTCCCACGAAAAAGGCGGTTATAGGACGGTTCCTCGACCGATTCGACGGCGGACGCCTGGTCGTCTATGATCCCCTGTCATGCTCCGCGATGCTCGATGCCCATGAGAGCGCCTTCGGGGTCCGTGTTTTGCCCCGCCCGCGCTTCGACCGGGCCGGCGTCATCGCAAGCTTCGATGCCGACTTCCTCGGGACGTGGATATCACCCGTTGAATATTCCGCGGGTTATCGCTCCGGACGCGCGATTGACGGCAACCAGGCGAAGGTAGCGCGCCACATCCAGTTCGAGTCTCGCCTTTCGCTCACCGGAGCCAACGCCGACGCTCGCGTCGTCTTAGGGCCGCGTGAGATTACGGCCGCCCTGGCGAGGATGGCGCTGATGCTCGCCGGCAGGGCGGGGATTTCAGTGCCGAATATCAACCTGCCGCCGATATCTCTCGATGCCGGGGCGCTCAGGGGTTTTGCCGATGAGCTTTGGACGGCTCGCGGAAGAAGTCTCGTAGTCTGCGGACAAAACAGCGTGTCCGCGCAGCTCTTCGCGGCGCTGGCCAACCAGGCGCTGGGCAATTACGGCAAGACCCTCGACCTTGAGCATCCGTCATATCAGAAGCAAGGCGACGATAAAGCGGTTAAGGCTCTGCTCGACGAGCTGGCTCAGGGCCGCGTTGACGCGCTTTTCGTGCTGGACGGCAATCCGCTGGCAGAGCTTCCGGCGCCCGAAGCATGGGAAATGGCTCTGGGAAAGACACCGCTTGTCGTGAGTTTCACCGACCATCTCGATGAGACGGCGGCAATGGCGCGCTTCGTTTGTCCGGAGCACAATCAATTCGAGGCCTGGGGAGATCTGGAGCCCGTCTCTGGTCTTGTGGCTGTGGCCCAGCCCTCAATCGCGCCGATGGGTCTCACGCGTCCCGCGTTGGAAAGCCTTTCGGCTTGGATGGGCGAACGCAAAGAGTCGCTTGAGCTGATCAAGGAGCACTGGCGCCTAGGAATTTTCCCGCGCCGGCGGGGTTTTGCCTCTTTCGAGGAATTCTGGAACAAGACCGTGCATGACGGCTTTGCCGAGATCGAGCCTGCGAAGCAGAATGCCGGCGTTTTTCGGCCGGAAGCTCTCAGCGCCGCTTCGTCAGCGCGCAGCTCCGAGAAGATGTCGCTCGTGGTCTACGCGAAGGTAGGCATGATGGATGGTCGTCATGCGCAAAATCCATGGCTACAGGAACTTCCCGATCCGATCACGAAGATCGTCTGGGATAATTACGCGTCGATCTCCCCGGCAGGCGCCAAGAACCTCGGGGTGACGGAAGGCGACGTGGTCAAGATCGTGGGCGCCGGCGGTCGGTCGATCCAGCTTCCAGCGCACGTCCAACCGGGGCAGCACGATGGCACGGTGGCGGTGGCTCTCGGCTACGGCCGAAAGGGAACCGAACGCTTCACGGACATCGGTCCCAATTGGCTCGAGGGCAAGCCCACGGTGGCCGTAGGGGAGCGCGTTGGCATGAACGCCTCCCTCCTTCTCGATTGGGACGATGGCGCGATCTCCGAAGTGGCCGGCGATGTCTCGGTGGTCAAGACGGGCGCGTCTCGAGCCTTGGCTTGCACCCAGGCCTACCATTCCCTTCAAATGCCCGCGCGTTTGGCCGCGTTCCCAGGCGAAACGCGGCCGATCGTGCGCGAGACGACGCTCGAGGATTACCGCAAGCACCCGGCATCCGGCAATGAGCCCGAAAGGAAAGAGGAGAGCCTTTGGCCTGAGCACGCCTACGAAGGCCACCGATGGGGCATGGCCATCGATCTGGGCTCGTGCACGGGTTGCTCGGCCTGCGTGATCGCCTGCCAAGCCGAAAACAACGTGCCCGTCGTCGGCAAGGACGAGGTCGGCCGCCGCCGCGACATGGCGTGGCTGCGCATCGACCGCTACTACGCCGACCGCGGTCATGATACGGACGTCGTTTTCCAGCCGATGATGTGCCAGCACTGCGGCAACGCTCCCTGCGAGACCGTTTGTCCCGTGCTCGCGACGATGCATTCCAGCGAGGGCCTCAACCAGCAGGTTTACAACCGCTGTGTGGGGACCCGCTATTGCGAGAACAATTGCCCCTACAAGGTCCGCCGCTTCAACTGGTTCCAGTACCAGAAGGAAGGCCGACTGTCCAACCTGGCGCTCAATCCGGACGTAACCGTACGCATGCGCGGCGTCATGGAGAAGTGCTCATTCTGCGTACAGCGCATCCAGGAAGGGAAATTCGAGGCCAAGCGTCAGGGGAGACCGCTGCAAGATGGCGACATACGCCCCGCCTGCGCGCAATCATGCCCGGCGCAGGCGATCGTGTTCGGAGACCTCAACGACCCGAAGAGCCAGATTTCTCGCTTTCGAAAAGACCCGCGGCATTACCGTGTTCTCGCCGATCTCAATGTCCAGCCATCAATAGGCTACTTGGTCAAGGTTCGCAACCGCGCCGCAGATGGAGGGAGGCCGGAGGATGGCTGAGATTACGGCAGAGGTCTGGATCGACGGTCAAAAGAGCGCGGCGCAAGTGACGCGAGACATCGCCGCGCCCATGGAGCATGCCCCCACCGGGCTGTGGTACGCGTGCTTCTCGGCATCCCTTGCGGCGTTCGCCGTCGGCGCGGCCGCCATGTCCTATACGCTGTGGAACGGGATCGGGACCTGGGGGCTCAACCGCACCGTCGGCTGGGCCTTCGACATCACTAATTTCGTCTTTTGGATCGGCATTGGTCATGCGGGGACTCTGATTTCGGCGATACTCTTCCTCTTCCGCCAGAAATGGCGCACGTCGGTCAACCGGTCGGCCGAGGCGATGACGCTCTTCGCCGTGATGTGCGCGGGCATTTTCCCGCTGCTGCATATGGGGCGGCCGTGGTTTGCCTACTGGGTTCTTCCCTATCCCAACACGCGGGGGTCGCTCTGGGTGAGCTTCGCCTCGCCGCTTCTTTGGGATGTCTTCGCGATCAGCACGTACTTCACCATTTCGGCAGTCTTTTGGTACGTCGGCCTTATTCCAGACCTGGCTACCCTGCGCGACCGCGCGACGAGTGGGCGCCGGCGCGCCGCGCTGGCGGCGTTAAGCCTCGGCTGGGACGGCTCGGCGCGCGTCTGGTCTCAATACGAGAAAGCCTATCTGCTCTTGGCCGGCCTGGCCACGCCTCTGGTCATCTCCGTGCATACGATCGTGAGCTTCGATTTCGCCACCTCGGTCATCCCGGGCTGGCACGCGACCATATTCCCGCCCTATTTCGTCGCCGGAGCCATTTTTTCAGGGATGTCGATGGTGCTGACGCTGATGATCATCGCGCGCAAGGTCATGGCATTGGAGGACTACATCACCGACCGCCATCTCGACGTCATGTGCCGGATCATCCTCGCCGTCAGCTGCATGGTCGGTCTCGCTTACTCGACCGAGTACTTCATGTCTTGGTATGCGGGAAACCCGTACGAGCGCTTCGCGTTCGTAAACCGTCGCGCCGGTCCCATGGCATGGACCTATTGGACGATGGTGACTTGCAATGTGATCACGCCGCAGATTTTCTGGTTCAGCAATCTCCGGCGAAAGACCTGGCTCGTGTTTGTCGCCTCCTTGCTCATCAACGTGGGGATGTGGTTCGAGCGTTTCGTCATCATCGTGACTTCTCTGCACCGGGACTTCCTGCCGTCGAGCTGGGCCGCGTACCGGCCGACATCGATCGAGGTGGCGACCTTCATGGGCACCTTCGGACTGTTTTTCACTTTATTTCTTCTTTTCTGCCGCTTCCTGCCCGCGATTGCGATGGCCGAGGTCAAAGGCATACTCCAGCCCGAACACCACGGCCACGGAGGCGGGGCAGCATGAGCCGAACGTTCTTCATCGCCTCGTTCTCTTCGGCGAGTGACTTGCTTGACACCGTGAGAGAGGCGCGGCGCCGCGGCTGGACAATCCACGATGCCTATGTGCCGTTTCCGGTCCATGGGCTTGATGAGGCAATGGGCATCAAGCCATCACGCCTCGGCTGGGCGTGTTTTCTCTTCGGCGCTCCGGCGCTGGTGGCTGCGCTCTCGTTTCAATCTTGGGTCGCGGCGATCGACTGGCCCATCAACATCGGCGGCAAGCCTTTCTTCTTCTGGCAGATGTTCGTCCCGGTCGGCTTCGAGTTCACGGTGCTGTGCGCCGGTTTGGGTACCGTCGCGACCCTGCTCGTGGGTCAGCGATTGCTTCCGGGGCGGCGACCATCGGTGCCCGACCTGGGCGCAACCAATGACCGCTTCGTGTTGGTCTTGGTCAAGACCAACACGGCCTTTGACGAAGAGGAGGTCCTCTCGGTTTGCCGGCGCTACCGCGTTGTCGAGACCCGAGATTTCTTGGAAAACGCGCCATGAAACGGCTCACGAGACTCGATATAGCTTTGATTGTCGTTTTGCTAGGCATATGGACGGCCATCGGGGTCTCGCGGCCGGACCGAACGCGCAGGAACTACCGCTGGATTCCTCAGATGGAGGACGCTCTCACCTTCGAGTCTCAACGCGAATTTCTGCCCATCGCGGATAAGCGTTCTACGGGAGTCTCCGCGCGGGGAACGATCGCGCGCGGCTATCTGCCTATTGCCTACCCGCCGACGCGCGAGGGCGCCGCGCGAGCCGGGCGCGAACTGCTTTCTCCGCTGAAACCCTCGCAAGACCTTGTCGCCAGCGGCGGCCGGGTCTACGCGGCGTATTGCTTGCCGTGCCACGGCGCCGCCGGCCTCGGCGACGGCCCGGTCACCAAGAGAGGCGTGCCCGCGCCTCCCTCGCTGTTGGGCGACAAAACTATTGCCATTCCCGACGGCCGGCTCTTCCACATCATCACTTATGGTCAGGGAAACATGCCGCCCTATGCCTCGCAGGTGGATCGCGACGACCGCTGGAAGGCGATCCTCTTCGTCCGTTCGCTCCAGCGCTCGGCGAAAGTCAAGGAGAAAACCCCGTGAGGCTGCGTAATGCGCTCGCGGTGGCCGCAGCGCTGGGCGCGGCCGCGTTGGCCTTCGGCGCTTGGCGAGCGCCGGAGAAGTTGTTTCCGACCCTGCTTGTCGCGGGGCTCTATCCGGTAACTCTCTGTCTGGGAGCGGGCGTATTTCTTGCGATCCAGCATGTAACGGGCGCCAGATGGAGTTCGCGCCTTCGTCCAATCGCCGAGGCCATGACGCGATGCTACTGGCCGGTCGCGTTGGTCGTGATGGCCGCGCTCTGGTTTGGCCGAGGAGAACTTTACGACTGGGTCCAGGCGGGCCCGCCAAGCATCATTCCTGAAGCTCAGAAGATATGGCTTGCGCCGTCTTTTCTTCTTGCCCGCGCCATGGTTTACCTTACGGTCTGGGGCTTTCTGTTGCGGATGATTCGGGGCACGGCCTCGGCCGCGGCTTTCCTCGTTACGTTCGGCGTTACCGTTTCTCTGGCCTCCTTCGACTGGCTGATGGCGCTGGAGCCTCGCTGGTCGAGTACGATGTTCGGCGTCTACGTCTTTTCAGGGCTTTTTCTTGGCGCCTTGGCCGCTTTGGCCGCGGCGGCTTTCCTCATGGGGGACTCGGACAACGGTGCCGACGCTCTTTCCGGAGCGGAACTCCATGACCTTGGCAAGTTGATCTTCGGCTTCAGCATGTTCTGGGCCTACATCTGGTATTGCCAGTACATGCTGATCTGGTACACGAACAATCCCGAAGAGACCAGCTTCTTCTTACGGCGTCATACCGGCGGCTGGGCGGTCCTCTCGATGACGAGCGTCGGCTTGAATTGGTTCGCGCCCTTCTTGGTTCTTCTGCCGGAATGGACCAAGCGCGACGGCAGGGTGCTTTTTAGAGTGAGTTTGGCGATTCTCGCGGGCCACTGGCTGGATCTATACATCGTCGCCATGCCGCGCTTCGCCGGAGCCGGCGCTTCGTTCGCGCCTTGGGAAGCGCTTGTCTTTTTGGGAACGATCGGCGCGGCTGGATCGCTCTTGTTGCGGGAAATGAAATCGCAGAGGTGAATGAATGTTCGACATGGGGTTCGGGGAATTAGCCGTGATCTTGGCCGTCGGGTTGCTTTTGTTTGGAGCCAAGCGGATTCCGGAAACCGCAAGGGCCCTAGGACAGTCCGTCAAAGCCTTCAAGGATGGGCTTAAAGAAGCATCCCAAGATGTTGAGACGACTAAAAACGAGGTTAAGAAATTACCCCGAGGAAAACAAGGTATAGGTTCTTAGGCGGACTCCGAGCCCGCGTTCCTAATTCCCAAATAGGATATGGACGCAGGGCCAATCCCGAAAGATCGGGGAAACAGGGCCAGTTTCGAAAGGAGCTGACCTCTCAAGTTCAGAAAGGAGAATGAATGAAATTTAGGCGCGCTGGTTCCATTGTATTGTGGAGCTGGCGTTTTATTTTATGAAGGCATTGACCCATTTGGACTCCGAAGGGAATGCCCGCATGGTTGACGTTGGGTCAAAGCCCGTGAGCAGTCGGAAGGCGATTGCTTACGGCGAGATCCGAATGAGCCCCGGAGTTCTTCGGCAGATAAGAGACCGGAAAGTCCCCAAGGGCGATGTCATGGCGGTCGCCAAGATCGCCGGAATCATGGCGGCGAAACGGGTCGATGAGCTTGTTCCTCTTTGCCATACCCTGGCCCTTGATTCTGTGGAGCTAACCCTCAAGCTGAAAGCGGATCGTATATGTGTTCAGGCTCAAGTCTCATCGCAAGGCAGAACCGGCGTGGAGATGGAAGCGTTGACGGCCGTGAGCGTGGCTTGCTTGACGATTTACGATATGGCCAAGGCCGCCGACAAGAAGATGACGATCGGCCCCATCTATCTGAAGGAGAAAGAAGGCGGGCGATCAGGACACTTTGTGAGGAGCGCCAGGTGAAGATCACCGTCGGGATTCTCACCGTCAGCGATCGCTGCTCGCAGGGACTCCGCGCGGATGAGAGCGGCCCTAGCCTCCGGAGAGCGGTGGAGCGTCGGGATTGGCAGGTAATTCAATCGCGGGTTGTTCCTGATGAAGAGCCGCAAATTGAGAAAACCCTCCTGGAGTGGTGCGACCGAGATGGGGTCTCTCTCATCCTGACCACGGGGGGCACGGGACTGTCTCCGAGAGACGTCACCCCTGAAGCCACGAGAAAGGTCTTGAATAAAGAGCTGCCGGGATTTTCGGAATTCATGCGATCCCAAGGGCTCAGGACTTCGCCCATGGCGATTCTCTCCAGAGCTCTGGCCGGCTCTAGAAAACAAACTCTTATCATCAACCTGCCGGGGAGTCCTAAAGGAACCCTTGATTCTCTATCAGCGATTTTAGACCTCATTCCACATGCCCTGGCCACTCTGGCCGGGGCCGAGCATCCCGAACTGGAGACTCACCATGATCACGCCTGAAGAAGCGCTGAGACTGATCCTTGAAAATACCGCCCGGCTTTCCGCGGAGTCCGTGCCATTGGCGGATTCCGTGGGCCGGGTTCTTGCGGAGGATATTTATTCTAAAGAAGACCTTCCTCCTTTTGACAATTCAGCGATGGACGGATTTGCGGTGAGGCTCCTGGATTGTTCCCACGCTTCGCGGCAGAATCCGGCCCTTCTCACCATCAAAGAAACCGTCCGGGCGGGTACTCTAGCTCAATATGAGGTCCAGCCAGGGGAAGCGGTCAAGATCATGACCGGAGCGCCGATCCCGAAGGGCGCGGATGCCGTGGTTATGAAGGAAGTGACGAGACCTGAGGAGAATGGGCAGGTAAGCATCCTTCAGGCTCCGGAGTCCGGGGATCACATTCGATGTCATGGCGAGGATATTCGCGCGGGAGTCTTAATCTTGACTAAAGGAATCAGGATTCGCCCTTACGAAGTGGCTCTCCTGGCCGCCCAGGGAATAGATCATCTATTTGTAGTCAAGAAACCGCGTATTTCCATTTTAGCGACCGGTGACGAGCTTATGGATGTCGCCGAAAGCCTGACTCCTGGGAAGATCCGAAACTCCAATGGCCCGGCCCTGGCCGCGGCGCTTGCGCGCTGGGAAGCCGCCGTACAGCCCCACGGCATCGTCAAGGATGATCCCGTCCTCATGCGAAAAGCTCTAGAGGCCTCTTCGATCAGGTCGGACGTGCTGCTGGTCAGTGGCGGCGTTTCGGTGGGGGATTTTGACTATACCAAGATATTGTTGGAAGAGCTGGGGTTGAAGGTCGTCTTCTGGAAGGCCGCGATCAAACCAGGCAAGCCTCTTCTGTTCGGGCTCTGGAACAGGAAGCTCGTTTTCGGCCTACCGGGCAATCCCGTCTCGGCGATGGTTTGCCTTGAGGAATTCGTCCGCCCCGCCCTGGAGAAACTGCAAGGCCACGCTCCGGGATATCCCAGCTATCACCTGAGCGGCCGGGCGGCCAACGATTATCCCAAGCCCAAGGACAGACAGCAGTACCTGTTTTGCCAAGCCGAGCGGGAGGAGAACGGCTACAAACTTCAAATCATCCGGCCGCAAGGCTCCGCCATGCTTGGGATGGCATGCAAGGCCAATGCGCTGGCGATCGC
The DNA here is from genome assembly GCA_016218575.1 of Elusimicrobiota bacterium. Lineage (NCBI taxonomy): Bacteria > Pseudomonadati > Elusimicrobiota > Elusimicrobiota bacterium. The sequence continues at coordinate 470,871 of JACRDN010000019.1, read as the reverse complement.
TCCCCTCGGCGTGAGCCGCGTTAAGCAAGGAGACACGCTGGTTTTTAGATGGCTGAAATGATGAAAGAGATTACGGGCGTGGTGCTGGCGGGCGGCGAAAGCCGCCGGTTTGGTTCCGATAAGGCATTGGCGGCATGGAACGGTAAAACCATGGTGGAGAGCGTGGTCGAAATTATCTCAGGCATGTTTCCGTCCAACCTTGTTGTAGTGAAAAAACCGGAATCATTCCAATTTTGGGGCAAGACAAATGTTCGGGTTGTCAAAGACATGATTTCAGAGCCGCACTCTATGGGCGGGATTTGGTCCGGTTTGTCCCACGCTGAGACCGAGCATGTGTTCGTCTGCGCCTGCGACATGCCTTTTCTGCAACCGAAACTTGTGAAAGACCTTTGGGACGCAGGCCGAGGTTATGACGCCGTCATTCCTGTTTGGCGCGAGAAGCCTCAGCCATTGTGCGGAATCTACTCCAAGAAATGCCGCGGGGTCATGGAATGCCTGATCAAAGACCAACGGCTCAAGATTCAGGAGCTTTTTAGCATCGTCCGCACTCGCTTCTATTTGGAACCAGAGGTCAGATCGGCTGATCCGACAGGCCTTTCTTTTGTGGACCTCGACACCAGGCATGAATATGAAAGGGCGAGGCGGGAGCAGCCATGTTGATCGATTCCTTCGGCCGCAGGATTGATTACCTCCGCCTGTCGGTCACTGACCGCTGCAATCTGCGTTGCGCCTATTGCCTGCCGGAGTTCTATTCCGACTTCGCGGCCTCGGAGGATATTTTAAGCGCCGATGAGATCGCGCAGCTCGTTTCGTGCTTTGCGGAGATGGGTACGTCCAAAATCCGCATTACCGGCGGAGAGCCTCTGGTGCGGCCTGGAATCCCGGAGTTGATCGGGAGGCTTTCAAGAATTGACGGGGTCTCGGATATATCCCTGAGCACCAACGGGGTGCTCCTTCACAAATTCGCCGCGGAGCTTGCCCGGGCCGGTCTTAAAAGGGTCAACATCAGCATGGATTCCCTAAATTCCGACAAATTCAGCCGGATCACCCGTTTCGGCAAACTTCAAGACGTCCTGACCGGCATTGATGCGGCCCTTTCCGCCGGGCTTGCGCCGGTCAAAGTCAACGTGGTCGTGGCCAAGGGATTGAATGACGACGAGATAGGCGCTTTCGCGAAGCTGACCGAAACCGCCCCGCTTCATGTGCGTTTCATCGAGCTTATGCCGATGGGAGAAACCGGTTTCTTCTCCAAGAGGAATTGGCTGCCGCTTCCCGAGATGATGGAGAGAGCGGCCCCTTTGACGCCCTTGCCCCGGGAAGATTGGCCCATCGGCCACGGCCCGGCTCGCTACTACAAGCGCCCCGGTGGAAAAGGAACCGTTGGATTCGTCAGCGCTTTAAGCTGTGGATTCTGCTCTTCCTGCAACCGTATGCGCCTGACGGCCAAGGGAGTCTTGATGCCATGCTTGGACGGGTCCGAGGGAGCGGACTTCCGGACACTTGTGCGAAGTAAAGCCGATCGAAGGGAGATACGGCGCCTTCTCGCGGAGGTCATCCGGAAGAAACCCGAAAAACATTCCATGCTGGAAAGAGCTGATGCCTTGTCGGCTAATCCGAGGTTCATGTGCCAGATCGGAGGATGAGACACGGATGACAGCCATGAAAGAGGATCTCTTGCCCATCCGCTTCAACTTTTGGGAATGGCTGGGGGCGCTTGGAGATATGGGAACCTTCGTCCCAATCTACCTCGCCCTCGTCGCATTGAACGGCATGCCTCCCGCGCGCTCCTTGATATTGGTCGGCATGGTCTACATAGGATCTTCGCTCTATTTCCGCCTCCCGATTCCAGTGCAGCCGCTCAAAGCGATGGGCGCCATCGCCATCGCCAATGGACTGGGAATGCCCATGCTGGCGGCAGCGGGGCTCTGGATGGGAGTCCTGCTGCTGGGTCTGGCGTTTACCGGAAGGATCGAATGGTTGTCCCGGTATTTCACGCAACCCATCATCAAGGGGATTCAGCTTGGCATAGGGCTGATGCTGGTGAAAGTCGGTCTCAAACTGATAGCCTCAGGCCCTCCTCATGTCGTCTCAACCGGCTTGCCGGCCTCGCCGTTGAACTTGTTCGGGGCCATTTCTGTTCTGTGGCTATTGGTTCTGCCCCAGCTACCCCTGACCCTGGGCAACGCCGTATTCGCCGTTTCCGACGTAGCCCATGCCTATTTCTCCGAAAAGGCTCATCGAGCGACCCCGACGAGTCTTTCCATCTCCCTAGGCTTGGCCAACCTGATGATGGGCGCATTAGGAGGGCTGCCGGTCTGCCATGGCTCCGGAGGATTGACAGCGCACTACCGCTTCGGAGCCCGGACCGCCGGTTCGACCATCATTATGGGAGGGTTTTATGTCGTCCTCGCCCTCGCTTTTGCCGGTCACGCCCATAAGATACTGGGATCAATCCCGGCGGCTCTTTTGGGGGCGATGGTCATTTACGTCGGAATCTGTCATGCGCTTCTTCTCCGCGGTCTCAAGGAGAAACGTCTTCTGGCCGGGATTGTGGGAGGCATCGGGCTTGTGACCGGGAACCTCGCCTACGCCTTGGGCTTCGGGCTGATTGCGGAGCAAGCCTGCCGGAGATTCGGCGGGAGGCGTTCCATAGAGCGAAATCCGTCTGAAGTCCCGGCAGCTTCGCTCGAATCGGAAGCCGCGGGAGGAAAATACCGTGGGTAAAGTATTGGCGGTTTGCATCAGCCCTAGAAAGGGCATACGCAAACAAAACGTGGGGCAAGCCATTTTCAAGGCTGATTTTGGAATAGAGAAAGACGCTCATGCCGGCAACTGGCACAGGCAAGTAAGCTTGCTGGCCTGGGAGAGCATCGAAAAGATGCGCGCCAAGGGACTTAACGTGAACGTGGGCAGTTTCGCAGAGAATCTTACGACTCAAGGAATCGACTTGCCTGCCCTCCCGGTGGGATGGCGCATCCGTATAGGGCCGGAGGTTGAGCTGGAGGTGACGCAGATCGGGAAGGAATGTCATACGCGTTGCGCCATTTACTACTTGGCGGGCGATTGCGTCATGCCCAAGGAAGGGATATTCGCTCGCGTGATCCGCGGCGGCGCCGTTGCGACGGGAGACAGGATTAGAACGGACTGCCCGCGCACTGCCGTCCAGGGCCGAGTTTGATCGATGTCCACTCGCCTCGCGCTGTCCACGCTACCGCCCCGGAGGAGCTTGCGTGTTCATCTGGGAGATGTCGGCAAAACGCGCCGCAAGCTGGGTCTATAACGACGAGCAATTGGACCGTCCCTTAAAGGCTTTGTAAACTATGACGAAGGTCCCCATAGCTTAATGGATAAAGCCCCGACCTTCTAAGTCGGTGATGGAGGTTCGATTCCTCCTGGGGACAATTTGCCTCGCTCCATTCGAGTTATCCACAGAGCTTCGCCGCGAAGTTCTGTGGATGACTGCGGAGTTCTGATGGTTTTTTAAAGAGGTATTCCCCAGAAAGCCTTGGCGGCCAGGCCTATGGCGTAGGTCACCGCGACGGCGACGGAGAGGATGCCGAGGTTGGTGAGAAGTCTTCTCTTGACGTCCATCCCCGAGAGGGCGGCCAGGATCACGGAGACCAATGAGAATAACACGCTCGAGGCGATGATGGGCGCAAGGACGGTCTTGGCCCCGAAGGCCACCGGGAGTATCGGGATGACGGCGCCTGCGAAGTAGCTCGCTCCCACGAGGACGGCCGAAAACAGGGGGCGGGGCTCCTCAGCGGGTTTGGGTCGCCGCCCGTTCAAGAAGCTCTCCTTGCCGGCCTCGATCCGCCTCATCTCGCGCTCGGAGCTTCCCGCCACGTAGGCCCCGGCGGCCATGGAGAAGGCTCCCGCCACCGCGGTGGTGACACTCGCGGCGAGTATGGCGGAGGGCTTGCCGAAGGCCGCGAAGAAGCCGGTGATGGCCCCCAGTATCTCAACCAGGCCGTCGTTGAGGCCGAGGAAGATGCTGCGGATGCGCTCGGGGCTGATCTTGCGCTCGGCCATCTGAGACACCACGGCGTCCTCGTGCTGGAATTCGTCCCTCAATATTTCCCTCAAGGCCTGGCCGAAGGGCGTCGCCTCATGGGCATCCCACAGGCTCAAATATTTGCGCACACCGTAGATCTCTATGGCCTCTAGGGCCAAGTGGGCGGCCGTGGGATTGAAGGCACGGCATAGGCGCAGAATCAGGCGGAGCTTGATCCGACGCCGGAGGTCCAAGGCCGCGATGTCCAGGCCGAAGAATTCATTCCAGAACTGATAATGCTTGATCTCGATCGGCACGAGCTGGTCGAGAACGTCGCGCAGGCCTCCGGAGCTGATATTGCGCAATTCTTGGTACAACGTCAGATCGAAAAGTTCGTCCAGAACCAGGCTCCGGGCAACCGCGGGGTCCAAGCCCTGGGGAATCTTGCCCGCCATATGCTCGGTCATGGCGCAATTATAGTCTTTAATGGCTTCCCGGTATTGACAAAATTCGGTTCTCGCCCTATCTTCATGGTTGTGAATCCGCCTGCCCCCAGGGAAGTGGCAGACCTTAAAAAGGAGCTCGAAATCATCACCTGCTCGATTTCTCATGATTTGCGCGCTCCCCTGCGAGCCATAAACGGCTTCTCCCAAATCATGGCGGAGGACTACAGCCCAGCCCTGGATGCTGAGGGTCTCCGCCTTCTGGGGGTGATACGCCAGAACGCCCAAAAAATGGAAAGCCTCATCGAAGGCCTGCTTTACTTTTCGCGCCTGGGACGCATGCCGTTGGCCCCTGCCGCGCTCGACATGCGAGATCTCGCCGCCTCGGTGATAGATGAGATTAAGAAGTCGCCCGAGGGAATACGGACGCAATTTCGACTGGGCGAGCTTCCCGGGGCGTTCGGGGACTCAGCCCTCATCGGATTGGTCTGGAGCCGCCTTATCTCCAACGCCGTGAAATTCAGCGCGAAGAAGGACGCGCCTCTCGTGGATGTGTCGTATGAACCCTCGGAAAAAGCCTATCGCGTCAAGGACAACGGCGCGGGCTTCGACATGAAATACGCGGACAAACTTTTCGGCCTGTTCCAACGCCTCCATCCGGAAAGCGAATTCCCCGGCTTGGGAGCGGACCTCGCCATGGTCAAGCGCGTCGTCAGGCGCCATGGAGGCAAGGTTTGGGCCGAAGCAAGCCCGCGCCAGGGAGCATCGTTTTATTTCACGTTGCCCGGAGGCAGGGACGATGCCTAGGTCCTGGACGCTCTTGAATCAAATTCCAGGCAGATAATGGATAAAGAATTCCACATTCTGATACTGGAGGACGACGAAGCCGACTTGGAGCTCCTCCTCCACGCGCTCAAGAAATCCAAGATCGCCTTCCGCCACCGGCAGGCCGGGTCGCGCAAGGATTTCGAGAAAGCGTTGGCGGAGTTCCAGCCCGACCTGATCCTGTCCGACTACAACCTTCCGTCCTTCGGCGGCCTCGAGGCCCTGAAGCTGGCCCGCCGGGCGCGGGAGGACATCCCCTTCATTTTCATCTCCGGCTCCATAGGGGTCGAGGCCGCGGTCGAGGCCTTGAAGCAGGGGGCGATGGACTACCTAGTCAAGGACAAGATGCAAGGCCTTCCCTCCGCTATTAAAAGGGCATTGGAGGAAGCCCGCCGGCGCCGGGACTTCGCCCGTTTCGAGCGCGAACAGGAGAACATCCTAAAACGCGAGAGAACCGCGCGCCTGGAGGCCGAGCAGGCGAGCTGGGCCAAGGACGAGTTCCTGGCCCTCGCTTCCCACGAACTGCGCACCCCGTTGACCGCGATGCTCGGTTGGACGGCCCTTCTGCGCTCGGAAGAGCTCTCGCCCGAAGAGAAGTTAAAGGCCCTGGACATCATCGAGCGCAACATGAAGTTCCAAGCCCAGATCATCAAGGAGATACTGGACGTCTCGAGCCTCGTGGCCGGAAGGCTCCGGCTCGACCTAAAGCCGGGGCCGCTGGTGCCTCTCATCGAGGGCGTCCTGGGCGCGCTTCGCCCCATGGCGGAGTCCAAAGGCTTGAGTCTCGAAACCCGGCTGGGTCCGCTTCCAGAGCCGGTCCCTATCGATGCCGAGCGCTTTTACCAGATCCTCTGGAACTTGCTGTCCAACTCGATGAAATTCACCCAGCCCGGGGGCAAGATCAGCCTGACTGTGGGCCGCAAGGGCTCCTACGCCCAGATCATGGTCTCGGACAACGGCCAGGGAATTCCCGCGGAGTTCCTGCCCCACGTGTTCGACCGCTTCAGGCAGTCCGAGAATTCGCTCACACGCACCCATGGAGGCCTTGGCCTCGGGATGTCCATCGTGCGGGACCTTGTCCATCTCCACAACGGGACGGTGGAAGTCTCCAGCGCGGGAGTCGGCCGAGGCTCCTGCTTCACCGTGACCTTGCCCCTGGCGCAAGCCGCCTCGCCCCTAGCATCCGGAGATGAGAAGCCCGTCCAAATCCAGCCTCCCGCCGCTTTGCCCGGCCGACCCGAGCTCAATGGGCTCTCCATACTCCTGGTGGAGGACGAGACGGATCAGAGGGAAATGCTCGCGTTCATCCTGAGCAAATACGGAGCCCGGGTGACCGCCGTGTCGTGCCCGAGCGAGGCGATGGAATCAATCTCAAGGAAGGCTCCCGACGTCATCGTCTCGGACCTCGCCATGCCCGGGGAGGACGGCTACGACTTCATCCGCAAGGTGAGAAAGCTCCCACCCGCTCAAGGGGGGCATATCCCGGCCGCAGCACTCACGGCTTACGCCCGCCCGGAAGACAGGACCAAGGCGATTCTCGCAGGCTACCAAATACATATCCCCAAACCCATCCACCCCGAAGAACTGGCCGCCTTGGTGGCCAATCTGGTAGGCCGCCGCGGACCCTACTAAAAAATAAGGAAGCTCGCGATGATCAGGGCCGCGCCCCAAATCATCTTCTCGACTTCCTGGTTCCTCTTGCCCAAGGCAAGATAATGCATCCCCAGCACGCTCGTGACCAAGCCGAGGAATACCTTGCCGGCTATTTTATAGGGGATGTCTGACTGGAAATCCATTTTTCCCAGGCCTGGTAATCGCGCCGGCCGTATCTCTCCTTGGAGAGAATGGAGAGAAGGGTAAAAGCCAAGTCATGGTTGCTGGGCTGTTCGAGCTTGAGCAGGCCCAAGAGATAGGGAGTAGCGCGGCTCAGCACGTAGGGGCGATAGGTCGGATTGTCGGCCAGGCCGATGAGCACTCCCATGGCCTTGCTGCGGTCCGAGCTCGTTGGGTAGTCCAGGAGGGGGATGATTTTCTTCACCTCGATGAACAGGGAGCGGCTGTACAGGGCAATGTCGGAAAGGACTTGGAGCGCGGCAGCCCTCACCTCCTCGGAGGGGTCCTGCAGGCGGTCCATCATGAGGTCCACGACCTCCGCGCCCGAGGTCGAGTAGGAAAGGACATACAGGGCCGCGGCGCGCTTTTGCGGATCGCGATCCTCAACCGCGACACGATGTAGAAATTTCTTATTGGCCGCAACCCCATCCCTAATCTGCTTCTCGAGGGCCCCCAGTTCGGGCGTGGCCGACCCCCACAGGCAAAAGAAGGCCGGGCATGAGACGCGCTCCGTGGGAAGGGCCCCCTGCGCCGACAAGGAGATTCCAATATCGTAGTACTGTCTCCACGCGGCCAAAAGCCCCTGCGGGTCCGCCAGACTTTTCGCAGGGGCCGGCTTAAAGGGCATCCGTAAGGCGGCATCCTGGACGTCCACCAGCTCGAAAGTGATGTAGCCGCCGCGGTCGGCCGAGGTGATATACTCGGCGTAATGCATGTTGACGAAAGCCAAGCGGCCGAGCCGGCGCACCTCCCTCTCGATGCGATCCTTGAGCCGATCCGCGTTCCTAAGCACGGGAGGACGCCCGTCCTGGCGCATCCGCATGTAGGAATCGATCCAGGGCCCGACCGCCTTTTGTATCTTCTCGACCGTGGCCGTTCGGGAGCGGTAGATGTCGAAGCCTTTGTAGGTCAGCTCGGCCTGGCAGACTGTTACAAGACTTAGAAACGCCAAAATAAAGGCGGGCATCGGGTGAGAGTATACTTTATAATTCGGTGACAGTTACTTAATTCTATATTAGAATTAAGTAACTGTCACCGAATTATCCGAATTATGTTGAAGATCAAGTCATTCTCCCTAAACACGTTCGAGACCGCCCTTAAAAGGCCTTTCATCACGGCCCTCGGCCGCAAAGACTCAAGCGTCAACGTGGGCCTGACCTTGGAGCTCAGCGACGGCAGCCGCGGCTACGGAGAGGCCTCCTCCTCCCTGGCCCTGGCCCACCTCTCGGCGGGCTGCCTGGCCAAAACCATGAAGGCCTTGACCCTAGAGAACCTGGGCGAAGACCTCGCCGGGGCCGGAAGCATCATCGACAAAGCCTGGAAAACCCATGGCCGGATCAATCCCGCCGCCGCCGCCTTTGAATGCGCCCTGTGGCAGGCAGTCCTGGCTTCCATGGGAATGCCCATGGCCGAGTGGCTCGGCGGCGCGCTGCGGAAAGTCGAGACCGACATCACGCTGTCGGCCTGGGGGGAGCCCACCGCCACGAGGCAGGCAGCGCAGGAAGCCCGCAACGAGGGCTTCGGGATTTTCAAGGTCAAGGTCGGGGGGGAGTTACAAGGAGACTTGGAGCGCGTGCGCCTGGCTCATGAGGCCGGCCCCAAGGCGCGCTTGATCCTGGACGGCAACCAAAGCTTGAGCGAAAAAGGCGCCTTGAAGCTCGTGGAGGCCTGCCTCGCGAAGGGCTGGCCCGTCGAACTCCTGGAGCAGCCCCTCGGGCGCGGGCAATTCGCTCAAATGGCAGCCCTATCCCGGCGCTGCCCCGTCCCGGTGGCCGCCGACGAGATGGTAAAGACCCCGGAGGACGCGGCGCGCGTTGCCGGGGAGGGGGCGGCCCACGTCATCAACATCAAGGTCGCCAAATCGGGCATTCGCCGCTCGCTCGAGATTGCCGCCATAGCTCGGGGAGCGGGACTCGGGCTCATGATCGGCTGCATGACGGAAACGGCCGAGGGCCTGGCCCCCAGCGTCCATTTGGCGCTCGGCACTGGATTTTTCAAGCACGTGGACTTGGACAGCGACCACTTGCTCGGACCCCATCCCGAGGCTTCCTCGTGGAAGCGGCGGGGGCCGCTCCTTTCGCTCGATTAATGGGAGAGAATGACCTTCCCCGCCGGGATGAGGAAGGAGGAGCCGTCCAGGGCATGGACGCGTTCGGAGAGGCCATCGGGAGTGACCGAGACGGTGAGATAATGATGGAATTTATCCGCGGAGCCGCAAGGGAATAGGGGAGAACCCCCGCCCCCGGTCAAGACGTAGCGCACTCCCTTGTAGTCCTGCACGCCGAAGCAGTGGACGTGCCCCATGTAGAGCCGCTCGACCTGTCTGCGGGCCATGAGCTCGACGAACTCCTTGGCCCCGTCCTCGAAGCCTCCCATGCGATGAGCCGCGGCTCCGCCCCAGAGCTTGAGGAGCACCGGGGGCATGTGCGTGAAGACCACCTTGCGTCCGTGGGACTCCAGGATCATCGAAAGCCAGCGCAGTTGTCTCTTCGTCACGCGCTTGGTGCTCGAGTCGAGCACCACGAAGCGCACCCCGCCGTAGTCGAAGTGATAGTTGTTGCGGCCGAAAAGGGAGCGGTACATCCGCGAGTGGGAGTCCCCGTGGGGATTGGAGCGGTCGTGGTTGCCGATGACGGTGAGGTAGGGCTTGTCCACGTTGACGGAGTTGAGCTCCTCGAAAAATCTGAGGTAGTGGCTGGGAAAACCGCAGCTGACCATGTCCCCCAACTGCATGGTGAAGTCCACCGACTGCTGCTGTATGGAGGAAAGTTGCCTTCTAAAAACCCCTCGCCGGTTGAACAAAGTCCGGAAGAGCCAAAAGCGCCCGGGCTCGGCGTCCCCCAGGACTCCGAATTGGAAGCTCTCGTGGGCCTGCCTGGGCCTAGTCTTGAGCCTGGAGAGCTGGATGCGCGTGCTCCAAGGAGCGGCTAATTGGTTGAGGATCTCGCCCTTGTCGTTGGTCTCCTTGTAGCGGAACATCATTCCTCGATCTGGCTGTCCCAGTAGATATTGTCCACGAAGCGCTGCCAGGAGCGCCTCATGCGTATGGGCGAGCGCGCCAAGACCGCCACGCCCCGGCGAAGCTTGGGCTTGGAAACCGGAATCACCATCGCCATCCCGGCCTCGATCGGGGTGCGGCTTGCCTTGCGCAGATTGCAGGGAATGCAGGCGGTGACGATATTGGACCAATCCGCGCCCCCGCCGCGGGAACGGGGAAGGACATGGTCCAAGTTGAGTTCGCTCGTGGGGAGACGGCGACCGCAGTAACAGCAGCGGTAGCCGTAATGATGGTAGATATTGCGCCGCGTGAACGGGACGGCCTGGAGGGGAACCTTGTCAAAGAACCTGAGAGCGATCACCTCGGGCACGGCCAGTCTCAAGGTCGGGGTATGGATGAAGCCCTCCGGGTGGTCGGCCAGCGCCTTGGAAAGCTCGGCCCAGTCCTGGAAATTGTAGGTGCGGTACTCCTCGTCTACGACCGCGGCGCGGTCGAGATAGAGAAGGGTCAAAGCGCGCTCAAGCGAGGCGACCTGCACGGCGAGGAGGCTTCTATTCAGGACAAGAACGTGGGACATTGTTTACTCATTGTAACAGGAGCGCCCCCGAAATGCCAGGTCTTTTTTGTTACAATTCCGACGGGGATGCTCAAGGACATAAAGCAGCTCGGCCGGGAATCGCTCCTCTACGGGCTTTCGACCGTCCTCGGGCGCTTCCTTAACATCCTGCTCCTTCCCCTGCACACGTACTTCCTGTCCCCGGCCGAGCTGGGGGTCGTGGCCACGCTTTTTTCCTACCTCGCCTTCCTCAACATTCTCTACGGCTACGGCATCGATTTCGCTTTCATGAGGCACGACCCCGGCTCCCGGGGCCGGAGCGATTCTCCGGCCAGGACCTGCTTCAGCACGGCCTTCTGGTCGCTGGCCGCGACCTCTTTGGCCTTCTCCGGCCTCATCCACGCCGCGGCCGGCCCCCTCTCGGCCCTGGCAGGAGTCCCGGCCAGCCTCTCGGACGCGGTCAGGTACTCGGCTTGGATATTGGCTTTCGACGCTCTGGCTCTCATCCCCTTCGCGCAGCTCCGGCTCAACCACCGGGCCGGGCTCTACGCGGGAGTCAAGATTTTCAACATCGCCATGAACGTAGCCTTGAGCTACGTGTTTCTCGCGCGCTGGCGCATGGGAGCCTCCGGGGTTTTCCTCGCCAACATGATCTCCTCATGCGCCACGCTCGCGGCCCTCTCCCCGGTGCTGGCCGCGGAGCTCGAGGGGCTCTTCGACTGGCCTGTCTACAAATCCCTTCTGCGCTTCGCCTTGCCCTTGGTCCCGGCGGGCCTGGCCTCCATGGTGGTGCAGGTCATCGATCGGCCCATCCTCAAGTTCCTGACCGACGACGCCACGGTGGGGCTCTACCAGGCCAACTACCGGCTCGGGATCCTGATGATGATGGGGATCAACATGTTCGACATGGCCTGGAGGCCGTTTTTCCTCCAAAGAGGGGACGCCCCGGATTCCAAGCGGCTGTTCGCGAGAATACTCACCTATTTCGTCCTGGCCGGCTCCGCGGTGCTGCTCTTCATCCATCTTTTCATAGCGTCCTTGGTGGCCATCCCCATCCTGGCTGGCCGGCCCCTGATCCATCCTAATTACTGGATCGGCCTTCCCATCGTTCCCGTGGTCACGGCGAGCTATCTTTTCAACGGAATCTACGTGAACATGCTGGCCCCGGTGAGCCTGGCCAAGCGCACCGAGCTCGTGGCCTACGCCACGGCCGCGGGGGCCTTGGTGAACGTGCCCGCCAATCTCCTCCTGATCCCGGCCCATGGGATGATGGGCGCGGCCTGGGCCACCTTGCTCGCTTACGCGACCATGGCCTTGGCGCTGTTTCTCATGGGACGCAAAGTCTATCCCATCGACTACGAGTATGGGCGCCTGGCCCATATCGCCCTCTGTCTGGGCGCGGCCGGAGCGGGGGCCTATTTCCTGGGGCTTGGCGTGGGCTCCGACAGGCTCGGGGTCAGGGCTCTTCTACTGCTCGCCTTTCCCGCGGCCCTCGTCCTCACAGGCTTTCTCGAGCCCGAGGAGCAAGCGGCCTTGAGAAAAAGAATACTCAAGCTCTAAAGGGCAGCCGAAGTGGCTCTCGAGAGCCCGGGCCGCCCGGGCCAAGGCCGAGAGCTCAGCGGAGGAAAGGCAGGGCTTTACGGCAAGTTCATCGCGCACCGCCATCTTTTTCAACGCCTGGGACGAAACGTCCCAGGCGTACTGCTCGCGCTTCTCGGCGACCAAGGGCGGCATGGCTTCCCGCCCGGTTCTCAAGTCGATGACGTACTCGTCGGCCGAAATCTCCTCGGAAACAAGTCCCTGGACCTCGCCATAGACGGCGCGGACCAAGGCCCGTTCGCGGCTGCCCGAAACTGGATCGCGGGTGAGGAGAATCCCCGAGGCGTCGGCGGGGGTTCTTGCCGTGACCGTCACGACGGCTTCGGGCTCCAGGGGCAAGCCTTCCCGCTTGCGCCGGCCCAAGGGCCCGGGGCTCCAGTAGGAGGCCCAAGCGCTCTGAATCGCCGCTAGAAGGCCGCCCGCGCCCGCGTGCAAAGACCCCGAACCCGCGGCGCCCGAAACCGCATAGAAGGCGCCGGACGGGATTCGGCCGAGTATCTCCCGTCCGAGAGGGGAGCTCGCCGTAGTCTTGGGCGCGGTTAGAATCTCGCGGATGCGCTCGCTCTTGCGCTTCAAATCCAGGGAAGCGTCCTGCGCCACGTCCAAGACGGAGGAGGACAAGACGTTCTCGGCCATGAAGCGACGGTAAATCTCGACCGGCAGAACCGCGCTCTCGGGCACGACGGCCCCCGCGGCGCGCGCGGCCTCGCGCCAATCCAGGGCCTTGATTTTCTTGAGAGCCGCGACGCGGGCAGCCGAGAGCTTTTCCAGTCCCACGCTGGTTCTAGAAAGACCCTGAAGCTCGCTTTCGCGGCGCAAAGCCTTGGAGGCTTCCCCTAAACGCCTCCAAGCGGCCGCGCTCTCGCGCTCGAGCCGCTCCGCGGCGGGAAGGCTTGCCGCCTCGGCCAAGGCCCGCTTGAGCTCCGCGGCCTGCCGCAAGTAAGCTTTCTCCAGCTCTAGATGCAGCCGCCGCTCGAGGCCCCGCAAGGCGCCGCGCTCCGGCTCCGGCAGGCGCCTCTCCACGGCCTGGCGCGCGCTCTGGTAATCCTCGCCCCGGGAGAGACCCAGTCCCAAGCGGGCCGCCAGCTCCGCAAGAAGCCTTCGGCCCAGGCGGGAGGAGGGTCGCTCCATCATCCTCGCTTCGTACCACTGGATCAAGGATTGGGCGTCTCTTAAGCCCTCGTACGCCCTCATCGCGCGGAAAAGCTCGAGCTCCTCGGCGCCTATCTCGCGGGAGTAGATGGTAACCGAGCCCTTGAGCGCGTCCAAGCGCGCCACGTCCCCTTCCTTCAAAGTCCCGGCCGAGCCCGCCTCCGTCACTTGGTAAAGATAGCCCTCGGGACTCTTCCTGGGAGCGCCATATATGGGAATCTCCACGCGCAGAAGCGGCCCCGGCTCGAGACGGGCCTGGCTCAATGACAGGGCCGGCACGCGATGGGCGCGCGCAAGGTAGGCGTAAAGACTGGAAACCCCCGCGGCCAGCAAAATGCCCTCCGACATGCGAACGACCTCGTCGTCTCGGCCCTCCCGTCCCGAGGGAACGTAAATAAAGCCTCCGGCCCTGGCCTTGGCCGGATCGAAGGTGAGGGGGGCCGCGACCGCGGCTCCCCGTCCGAGGCTCAAGCCCAGGCCCTCCAGCTCAAGGCTCGCCGGGGGTTCGGCGCCAAGGCGGGGTGCGGCGAGAAGCAGGAGAGCGGGGAGGATGAGCCGCGGTCCCTTCTTCAATGGGGGAAAGCGTATATCCCGCGAGGCCCGCGGACCACGAGCCAGGGACCGGAGCGGAACACCGACAGCCAGCTTCCGCCGTCCTTGAAGCGAGCCAGGGGCGCTCGATCTTGCCTCGCCCCCAGACCCAGGCTCCGGGCCTTGTCGGCCGCCTTTTGGCGCTCGCGGGGCGCGGCCCAGCGCCCGAGCAGCCCGCGCACGGCGGCCTCGTCGGTGGCGGGGGAACCGAAATCGGAGGGGGACAATTCTTTCGAGGCGGAGGCCGGCGAGGAGGGAACGCCCGCGCCTTGCGCCAAAGCCAAGGCGTTGTCACGAATAAGGTCGGCCAGCTCGCGCAAAAGTTCGGCTCCGTCCCGGGAGAGGACATCCTCGGAAACCTCATCCGCAAGACGTCGCGAGAAAACGATGGCGGTCCGGGCCGGCCAAGCCTCGCCGGAAAGCTCCTCGTAGGCGCGGGCGAGCTTTTGCACATGGGAGGCCGCCGCGCGGGCTCTCCCCATGGGCATGGGGCCGGGCATGGATAAAAGCCGCAAGGCTTGGGCGTAAGGGACTTCGATCTTGCCGAGATCGTAGCCGGGCCGCATCGCGGGCCGGGGCGGGCTCAAGCGCAGGCGGCGCGCCAAGCCGTAGGCCCCGGTTTGCGCCGCGGCCCAAGCCGCGGACATCAAGCTCCGGCCGGACCCCCGGCCCAGGTTGACGCCGTCGCGATAGACCAGCAGGAATCCCCCGCCTAGGGAGGGCTTCCTGCGGTAGGCTTCGATGAGGGCGCGCAAGTCCGCCAGGTCCATGGAATCGTCCGCGCGCGCTATGCTCATTTTCGCAATCGCCTTGGGAGGCACGAAAGAGATGGAATGGGCCGGAAGTATAGCCCTTAATGGAAGTACGCGCCCCCTGGACTGCGCCTTGAACATTATCTGATGAAGCGCCGCCGGGCGCGGAGCGCGAACCTCCTCGGAATCGGATTTTTCTTGGCGGCGGGCCTGCGCGATATACCGACTCAGCTCTTGCCAATTGGAGATCAGAGGCTGGGACGCCGGCATGCCCGCCAGCGCCGCCCAACGCGGGCTGAAAACGTTGCCCCACGCTTCAACGGTTTTCAGGCTCTGGCCGGGAACCGCGGACCGGGGAAGGCCTTCCTCCGGAGCCGCGGACGCCGCCTTGCGGGCCGCGGCCTCGAGCACGATCCGGGCGACGTCCCGCCCGGCCTTGGGACTCAGGCGGCCTTTCTCCACGGCCTCCTCGGTGACCTCCAGGGCCTTCTCGAAAAGAGCGGGGGCGCTCGCGGGGGAGGTGCGCTCATGGACGGCGATCGCCGCCCATTGGATCACCTGGGCCCGGACCTGGTCTTGAACTGAAATCGAAGTCTTGCCGGCGGAAGTTTTTTCTTGTTCTTGAAGCGCGGGCCCGGAAGAGGGATGGCGTGCAGCGGCTGGAGCACGCGCCTGATCCTGGTCGAAAGCTCTTTTCAGGTTGTCGGAAAGGGACATCGCGGCGGCGGAATCCTCGCTCTCGGACTGGCGGCCGGGCTGCTCGTCCTCCTTGATTCGCCTATCCACCGACTCAAGCGAGCGGATGGAGGCGGGCGGCTGCGCGGTTCCCGGTGCCTTGCCGTAGGGCATGGCGCGGCCTGCGGACCGCTCCGGCTTGCCGGCCGGAGAGAAAATAGCGGCCGCGGGCGCGGCTTGGGGCTGACTCTCTGAGATCATCGATGACTGGGCCGCGCTCCGCGGCGCTTGAACTCCGCCCACGACCGTGTCATGCGGCAAGCCTGAAGCTCCAACATCCCCGACGACGGGGCCCGCCTGCGGCGACGGGACGACGCCCGCTCCCGGAAAGCCCCGAGCTCCGACTCCCGGCATGGGGATGGCGGGCGAAGGCCTGACGGTCGGACCGGCCTTCGCCTGAGGGTCGGCGAAAGCGGACGCGGGCCCCAGGAGAAGGATCCCCAGAATGAAATGGAGGTTGCATCCGCGTTGGGTGGTAGCCATATCCCTATTATAGGACGCCCGCGCCAAACCCTGCCTGAGCCTTTGGTCCTAGTCCAGCTTAGGCCTTTAGGCCTAAGCTGACAGAGCTCCGTCTCTGTCAGTTGTCCACCAAACTTCGCCACGAAGTCCGGTGGATAAGTCAACAGAAGCGAGCCTATAATTATTAAAATAAGTCGTGGCTCTCCAAGTCCTTCACGTCTCGGAATCCAACGAATGGACGGGGGGCACCGCCCAGCTTCTGGCTTTGGCCCAGGGCCTTAAAGAGCGGGGATGGGGGGTGTGGCTCGCCTGCCGGCCCGGCAGCGGGCTGGGGAGATTCGCCGCGGAAAGGGGTTTGGAGGTTTTCCCGGTCACCCTGCGCGAGGATTACGACCTGCTCTCGGCCTGGCGCCTGGCGCGCTTCATTCAAAGCCGCGGCATCTCGGTCGTCCACGCCCATCACAACCGATCGCACGCGGTTTGCCTCCTGGCCAAGCTGATCTTGAAGGCCCTGGGAGGCTCGGTGGTCCTCGTGGTGAGCCGCCGGGTCTCCTTCCCGCCGGGGAAAAATCCGTTCAGCCGCTGGAAGTACCAGAGCCGGCTCATAGACAAAATCGCGGCCGTGGCCGATGCCGTCAAGGAGGTTTTGGTCGCCTCGGGCGTGGACCCGGAGCGCGTCGAGGTTATCCGCAGCGGGGTGGACCCCAAGACATTCTCGCCGCGCCCTCCCGACGCGGAGCTCAAGCGCGCCTTGGGCCTTCCCGACGGAAAAATCCTCATCGGGAAAATAGCCAACGCCTCCCCCTGGAAAGGGCAAACCGTTTTTCTCGAGGCCGCGGCGCGCCTCTGCGAGAAAAGAAAAGACGTTCATTTCCTTCTGGCCGGCCGCGACACGGACGGAGATTGGATCCGGGCCGAGGTTAAGCGGCTCAAGCTCGAGCCCAACGTAAGCCTCCTGGGGTTTAGGACCGACGTGCCCCGAGTCCTTTCCTGCCTCTCTTTCAGCGTCAACGCGGCGGTGAGGGGGGAGGGCCTCTCCGGGGCCCTGAGGGAATCCCTATGCCTGGGCATTCCCGCGCTGGCTTCCGACATCGCCGGAAACCGCGAGCTCCTGGGCCCGGAGGGAAGGGAATTCTTGTCTCCTCCGGGAAACGCTCCCGCCCTGGCCGAGCGCCTGAAATGGGCTCTGGACCACCAGGACCAATGCCGGGACTTCGCGAGGCGCTGGCGCGAGAATAACCTCGCGCAGTTCAGCCTGGAGCGGACGATCTCGAAAACGGCCTCCCTCTACAAACAGCTGGTCGACGCGCGCTATAGCGCTCCCACCGGCTCATAATGCCCGCTTTGGGGGTCCGGCTTTGAGCTGGATGCTAGGAGCGAGGAGGGAGCATAGCACTAGCTATGTGACCGACAAGCGACGCCGCAGGCTGCCAAAGCCGGACCCCCGCTCTATGGAGGAACTGTCTGCGATTAAGATGTCAGCGATTTCCTTAAGAAGAGCGGCCGGCCGCTTTTGGCCTGCGCCTTCGTTGCGCTCGCCTCACAGGCCTTTCAGGCATGCTCGGCTCGCGCGCCTCGGCTCGCTCCAAAAGCGGCCGGCCAAAGCGGGCATTATGAGCCGGTGGGAGCGCTAGAGCGCTCCGGGCAGCACGACATCCTCCATCTCGCGCTGGGCCTCCCTTAAATCCCGGTCATGCCGGTGGCTTTCCAGGCTCGAAAACAGGCTGTAGGCGCAGGGCACCACGAACAAGGTAAGAACTGTGGAAAGACTCACCCCTCCGATCACGGCCACGGCCATGGGAATGCGGGTCTCGGCCCCCGGGCCCAGGGCCAGGGCCGGGGGAATGGCGGCCGCGACGGTCGCGATCGAGGTCATGAGGATGGGCCGCAGGCGAATGGGGCAGGCCTCAAGAAGTGCAAAGCCCACCTCCAGCCCCTCCCGGCGCCTTTGATTGGTGAAGTCCACCAGAAGAATGGAATTCTTCTTGACGATTCCCATGAGAAGGATGAGCCCGATCATGGAATAGACGTTCAAGCTGTTGCCAGTAAGCCAAAGCCCGAGGAAGGCCCCGGACACGCTGAAGGGAAGAGCCAGGAGCACGGTGAAGGGGTGCACGAAGCTGTTGAACTGGGCCCCCAGCACCATGTAGGCCACGAAAATGCCCATCAACAAAGCGAAGATCAGGCTTTGGAAGGACTCTCGGAAGGTCTGGGAGGATCCCGACAGGACGATGTGGTAGCCCTCCGGCAAAGTCTCCTTGGCCAGCCTCTCCACCGTGGCCAAGACCGCGGCCTGGGACTTGCCGGCCGCGATGTTGGCGAATATCCCGATCGAGCGCTCCCGGTCCTTGCGTGTGATCGAGAGCAAGGTGGGGTTCTCCTCTATGCGCACGACCTCGGAGAGCCGTATGGTCTCACCCCGGCTGTTGCGCACGTAGAAGCGCTGGATGTCATCGGGGCTCAGGCGATAGGCCGGCTCGGCCCTAAGCCGCACCTCGTAGCGACGCCCCTTGTCCGTGAAATAGCCGGCCCGCACCCCGCCCACCATGGCGTTGATCACGGTCCCGATGGAACTCACCGAGACCCCGCGGGCGTAGGCCTTGGCCCGGTCGGGATAAACCCGGACCTCGGGCATGCCGGTCTTATAATCGGTGTCCACGTCTATGAGTTCCCCGCCTTCCTCGAGCCTCTTGGCGAGCTTCTGCGACGATTCGGTCAGGATCGCCCAATCGGGGCCGCGCACCGTGAACTCGACGGGGAACCCGCGAGAGGCCGAGAACCCGGACTGCGAGAAGTCCACGATGATGGCCTTAAGATCGGGGATTTTGTTGAGCTCCCTGCGGGCAAGCGCCATGAACTCGCCTTGGGTCATGGGCCCGCCCGCCGCCCCGGTCGGGCGCTCGGAATGGGCCTTCATGGACACGAAAATTATGCCGGCGTTGACCTCGCCGCCGCCAAATCCCCCCACGGCCGAGTAGTAGCGCTTCAACGCCGGCTGCCGGGTCATCCAGGCCTCGGCCTCCTTGAACTTGGCGTCGGTAAACTCCATGGAGGAGCCGACCGGGGTCTGCAGGCGAACCATGAACATCGCCTGGTCCTGGGGAGGCACGAACTCCTTGCGCAGGCGGCGGACGGTAAAGAAGGAAGCCGCAAAAACGAGAAGGCTTGCCCCGATCACCTTCCAGCGCCGGCCCAGGCACCAGGAGAGGGCTCGCCGGTAAAGCGCCGCCGAGCGCTCGAAGCCCCGGTCCACCAGACGCGTGAGCAGGTTGCGGCGCTCTCCCACCTCCAGGAATTGCGAGCAGCGCATGGGCGCCAAGGTGAGGGCCTCCAGAAGCGAGAACAGCACCGCCACCGAGATGGTCACGCCGAATTGGTAAAAGAACTTGCCGATGATCCCACTCATGAACACCACGGGCAGGAATATGGCGAGGATGGCGACCGTGGCCGCCAGAGCCGCGAAGGTGATCTGCCGGGCCCCGAAGATCGCGGCCTGCATGCGCCCCTGCCCCAGCTCGCGGTGGCGGACGATATTCTCCAAGACCATGATGGCGTCATCCACTATGATGCCGATGGCCAAGGTGAGGCCGAGCAAGGTGAAGGTGTTGAGGGTGAACCCCAGGAAGTAGGTCACGATGAAGGTCCCCAGCACCGAGGTGGGGATGGCCATGAGAATGTTGACCGTGGAGGACCAGGAGCCGAGGAAGGCCCAGCAGACAAGCGAGGTGAGCAGGGCCGAGAGAACCAGAGTAAAATTGAGCTCATGCACCGCGTCCTTGATGAAGCGCGTGCCGTCGAAGTTGAGCGCCAAGGTCATGCCGGGGGGAAGCAGCTTTTTCACCTCCTCCAGGCGCTTTAAGACCCTAAAAGACACCGCCACCGCGTTGGCCCCGCGCTGCTTGCGTATCCCGAGGCCCACGGCGCGCTCCCCCTGCGAGCGGGAGATGCGGCGCAAGTCCCCCAGGCCATCCTCGACGCGGGCCACTTCCTTTAATGGAATGGGGACGTGGATGGGCTGTCCGCCGCGCTGGGTGATGAGGAGCTCTCCGAACTTTTGGGGGTCGTTGATCTCCCCGAAGGTGCGCACGTTGAATTCCTTGGTCGAGGTCTCTATCTGCCCGGCCGGAAGCTCCACGTGCTCGCGGCGGATGGCGGCGAGAACGTCCTCGACGGTGATCTCCATCCGGGCCATCTTGTCCGCGTCGAGCCAGACCCGCAGGCTCCTCGGGATGAGCCCGCCGAGGAAAATGTCCCCGACCCCGGGGATGGTCTGGAAGCGGTTCTTGAGCACGTCCTCGGCGTAGACCATGATGTCCTTGACCGGGACCGTGCCGGAGAGGGCCAGCCACATAATGGGGTTGTCCTCGGGATTGACCTTGGTCACGACCGGCGGGTCCATTTCCTTGGGCAGACGCATCTGGGCCTGGGCGATCTTGGTCTGAACCTCCTGCAGGGCGACGTCAATGCCGCGCTCAAGCTCGAACTCCACCGTGATAGTGGCCGCGCCTTGCCTGGCCGTGCTCGATATCTCGCGCACCCCCTGGATGCTGGTGAGAGCATCCTCGATCACGTCCACGACCTCCGACTCCATGATCTCGGGGGCGGCCCCCTCCCAGCTCACCGCGACCGTGACGATGGGAAAATCCACGTCCGGCATGGCGCTCACGCCCATGCGGGAAAATCCGATCCAGCCGAAGACCATAAGGGCCAGCATCAGCATCCAGGCGAAAACCGGGTTCTTGATGGATATGTCCGAGAGAGTCACTGAATCCTCCCTTCTGCCACCCACAGGCGGATGTCGGCCCAAAGGGAGCCGATCCGCGCCTGGTCGAGCTTGAGGCGGGTTTCCTGCAGGGAATTGAGGCTACCCAGCACGTCGAGATTGGTGACCATGCCGAGCCGATAGTCCTCGGCCTGGGCCACGGCGTTGGCCTCGGAGAGCTCGGCCGCGGCCTCCAAGGCCTTGACGACGGAGAGGGCCGAGTCCAAATCCCGGCGGGCGGCGCCGAGCTCGAGACGCGCGCGGCGCAGGACCAGCGAAAGGCCCTGCTCCGAAGATCGCCAGCGCGCCTCGGCCTGCCTTGCCTGCGCCCCGACGGAGCCTCCCGCGTAAAGGGGGAGCTGGACCGTGAAGAGAACGTCCCATTTAACCCGGTCCTGGAAGCCCGGCGGGCGCTTCAGGTAGTAGTTGCCGTCGAGAAAAAGGCTGGGCCAGCGCTGGCGGCGGGCCAGCACGACCTCGCTCCAAGAGCCCTCTTGGGTCCTCCGGGAGGCCTCCACGTCGGGGCGGGAGGCGACGGCGGCTAGACCCGCCTCGAGACTTCGTGCCGCCGGAGTGGGAAGGTCTTCAACCGACATATCCTCGTCGGTCCCGAGCAGGAACTGGAGGAATACCTGGGCCACCAGCCGCCGCCCACGGGCGGCGGCAAGATCGGCCTCTATCTGGGCCCGCTGGGACTCGGCGGCCAGAAGCTCGCTTTTGCGGGAGCGCCCGAGCTTGCGCCGCTCTTCGAGTTCGGCCACGCGCTTCTGGGTGATGCCGGACAGGGCTTGGCGCACCGCGATCTCCGTCTGCACGCTCAAGACGTCGAGATAGGCCCGGCCAACGTCCTGGTAGAGAAGCTGGCGGGCCCGCTCCAACCCAAGCTCGGCCGCGCGGGTCCGGCTCTTGGCCGCGCGCAAGGCCAGGTATTCCCGCAGCCCCGAGAAAATGGGCTGGTGCAAAACGAGCTGGCTTTGCTCGCGGTTTCTCTGGGTGAAGGTGGAGGAGACTCCGCTGACGCCGCTCGGAACGTCTTGGAGGAGCTTGGTCGCCTGCAAGGTGAGCCTGGGCTTGACATTCGCCCAAAGCTCCTGGACCTTGGCCTCGAGCTCGGCCGCCGACTCCCCTCTCTGGGCCAATTCCTCTGAATGCCGCAGGGCCGAGGCGTAAGCCTCGGCCAGAGTAAGTGTTTTTCTTTCCGTTCCAGGCGCAGCCGCGAGGCTTCCCGCCAAAATCAGCGCGGCCAGCATCATGGGAAAATCGCGCTCGCGAAGGAGACCAGGCCCCCGGCCGGGTCCGGGGCCTGGCCGTAGCTCAAAAGCTTTCCAGGGCCTTCCCCACCCAAGGCCTTGATCCAGCGCAGCCCCGTGTAAAGGGCCGATAGCCCGCAGATCTTGCGCCAGTGGCCACCGGCCACGGCGGAGAGGTAGAAGGCGTCCGCATCTAATTTCAAAGCCTGCTCCAAGGTCTCGCGGTCGGCGGCCTCCACGCGGAGCTTCAGCTCCGCGTTCACCTCCACATCGTCTCCGAAGCGCGGCCCCACGTGGGCCAGATCCACCCCGGCCAAGATCATTATCCTCTGTTTCTTGCCGCGCTCGGCCAATCTCTCCCCGATCCTCCGCAGAGCCGTCTCGACCGTCTCCACTCCCGAGGGCGCGCGGTCCGGGGCGAAGCGCTCGAAGGAGGAGACCAAGATCGGGACCCAAGGCGGGGTCTTCTCGCGCCACAAATATTTAAGCCACAGGGCCTGGAACTCCAGGGAATGCTCGCGCCGGTGCGCCCACTCGTCGGCGCAGGCGTCGTACCATAGCAAGTCTTGGACATCTTGGAAGAGCTCAAGGCTCGTGTCCAGGCTCCCGTAAGGAGTCTCGTAAGACTTGCGGGTCAATATCCAAGGGGAATTGGGCGAGGCGTGCGCCACGCCCAGGGCCACGATGAGATCGGGAGGGGGGGCCTCGGAGAGGGCCCCGTAGGCCCAGGCATAGGAGGGCCCGCCGCGATCGAGGTCAATGTGGGGACTCACCAGGCCCAACGGGGCCCGGGGGAGGGCCGGCTTGTCCGCCAGGGGCTTGCCCGGCCCCTTGGGATCCACGAAGAATTTCCCCAGGGCTTGAGCGAGCTCAAGCCCTTCCTTGGGGTAGGCCGATCCCGACAAGACCGCCGGGCGCGCGGGGCTCTTCAAGAAGCCTTCCCAAATAGCCTTTCTCCGCTCCGCCACTTCGGAGGTCTCAAGATAATTCATCCGCCCCAGCTCCGAAACCAGGCTCGATATCTCGCCCAGGCCCAAAACCGTGCCCGTGGCCTTGGTGAAGGCGGCTTGAAGCTCCGCGGCCGTGCTCTTGCCGTTCAAGAGCGAGGCCACGAGCATGGCCGTGGGGGAGACCGCGATGGGCTCGGGGCTGATCCCCTCGGAGTCTTGGAGCAGGAACATGGGGCTTCCCTCGTGCTCTATCGGCACGGCCTCCACGTCCCGCCTCATCGCGGGAAGGGGGGACGCAGTCTCGCCTTCGGGGGGAGAGGGCATACGACAATTCTAGAACTTTGGCCCCTGAAATGGCCACCCCCGCCCGGCGTGCCGGGCGGGGGTGGTTTGCTCCTGGAAGCGCTTAACGGGGATAGAAGAGCAGGTACGTCCCTCCTCCGATGTAGACGCGCTTGGAGGCCCGCCTCAAGCGGCGATCCCTCGGGCTCGAACCGTAATGGGTATCAAGCCACTGGGAGACATCGAAGAAGGAGCCGAAGCTCTCCACATCCCAATAAAGGGAATCATCCTGGGTCAAGGGTCGGTCGGGAACGACAACATAATAATAATACCCATCGTAAACGACCTTGGCGTCCTGGGCCTGACGGTCATCCATGTGATACAAAGCCCTGCGGACGTCGTCGTAGTTGCGGGTGTAGTTCCGGAGCGTGGTCCCGTCCGTATCCCAGAACGACTGGATCAGCCAACCCGAGGTTCCGTAAGAACTGCTCACTGAATTCGGGTCGGGATAGATGAGAACGAAGTCGCTTGAGTCGCGGCCCACGAATTTGGCGGCCATGGCCAAGTCCCGGGGAAGCTGGGAGAGGCGCCGGACCATGTTGTCGAAGCTCCCGGTCTGGTATCTCCAACTGGAGAGCGAATACTGGGGATCGAAGTCATTGGGATTGGAGCCGTCCAGGAACCAGGGATAGGTCTCGCTGCCGCGGTAGGTGACATGCCCGGCGTACTTCTGACCGTCGGACAGTGAAGAGCCGTTCATAAACCTCTGCAGGTCGTCCAAGGTAGCGAATCGCAGGTCGCGGGGATCGTAGCTATCGCCGCCGCTGCCCGTACTTCCGCTGCCGGACCCGTTCCTGCCCGGGCCCGCCTCGGACCCGCCCCCGCCTCCGCCCCCGCATCCTGTTGCCCAATGAAGGACGCCGCTCAGGCCAAAGACCGCGGCGACCTGGAGCACCCGCCTTCGGGTCCAACTTTCGAAAAGGCCGCCTCCACTGGTCGAAGCGCTTTCGACCGATGCTGCCGGCTGTCTCAGGGAAGAGCTCGCGTCCCGGACGCTCCTCGAAAGAGGATGAAAAATGTTCCGGAACAAAGCGCCGCGGCTCATTGTCTTCGTTCGGACCGAATTGGCCTGAGGCAGGACGACTCCGGTCGGCACCACCGCGGTTTCCCTAGCCGCTCCGACCACCGCCGGAGGAGCCACGGTCGCGTCGGGTCCGGCGACGCGGATGTCCCGCTGGGGCCCCATGACGGAAGTGATGACGGGAAGCGCAACGCCCTTGCCCGTGGACCCGACATGCTGCATATTTGCCCAGGCCACATTGGCCTCGGGCAGAATGCCGACCGAAAGCGCCAGCGCCAACGATAAAATCCTCTTCATACAAATGCCTCCTCGGATGAAAACTGCTGCCGACGCCTGATTGTAGACATAAGGAGGGCACTCTCCTATGGGTCCAAGGGGGAAACGAGGGCACGGCTTTGGGCCTAGGTTTTTCTGGGACCTGAAGGAAAAGGCTCTAGGCCCTCTGGACCAGCATGCGCAGGAGCTCCTCGACTGCATCAGGGCCAATTGCCCGAGACCGAGCACTTGGCGGTCAGCCCCCAACTTATCCACCGAACTTCGCCGCGAAGTTCGGTGGATAAGTTCGCCTAGGACTGCGCCCCGCCGAGCTCCTTGAGCCAGAATTCGACTTCCTTGTGGAATTTCGGCTCGGCTTGAGGCTTGGGCAGCTCGTCCCAAAGCCCATTCTTTTTTATAGCAGCTTTCCTTAACAGCCCTTCGGGAGAAGTGAGGAAGATGATAACCGTTGCAGGTTCAATCAAGGTTACACAAAAATCATTTGATGGCGTAGTGGCATTCTCCTGCCTCACGAAAAAGAATCTCGTGAGCTTTTCCCGATCCATAGATTTTCCATCAATATCCTTTTCTTCAAATCCCAAGATTTTTGCAGGTTTCGCGGGAAGATAGTCCTCCTCTCCTTGCGTCCAAACTTTCTTTGCAATTCTTTCTAAAGGAACTTTCCCTTCTACAGAGACCTCAACCGAAGAAACACCAAGGAAGGAAAGTTCGCTATTATTAAAGTTGGAAATCTCCCAACCAATAGTTCCGAGAACTCCACGCAAATCTCCTAACCTGCTACTAGACCCAATCGCAGCCAGAATAGGCCGGCTGGAACTGGATTGAAAAGCGGATGCCAGCATCAATGAACAAATCAAGGAAAGCCAGGACAATCGGTTAAACCGCATATATTCTCCATTGCTTAAATTCCGGCATTGCTTTCTTATTTTGCGATTTTTTTCCTGAACCGGTCAGGGCCAAAAGGCTAAAAAATCAATACCTTTAGACCTAGACTCTTTTTAGGACTTAAGGCTCCAAGGTATTGACAGGGTCGGGAATTGGCCTTAGACTCGAATTAATGCAGATAATACTTCTCTTCCTTTTGCCATTTTTTCTTTTTACCAGCGACGCTAAGGCTGGTGACGTGCAACAAGCAAAGAAGGGGAAAATGGCCCAAGGCGTTTCGGAGAATGCTGAGGGTCCGGATAAGAACCCAAAGTCTCCTTCAGACGGAGACGAAACCCCTCCAACCAGCGGCAGCCCGGCAAGCGGCCGCAAGGACCCCCCACCCTCATCCAAGCCCGAGGAAGTCAAAAAAGAAATCGTATGGCGCATAGACAACGGCGACCTTCAGGGAGCGCGCAGGCTGATACGGCGGGGCTTGGAGCGGGACCCCAAGGATGCCGAACTCGTGATGATGGACCAGCTCCTGCCCCAGCACGTGACCGCGGATTTGAGCTCGAGGGACTTGAAGGAAAAGGCCGCGGCGCTCTTGGGCTCCCCTGACGACGCCGAGGCTGGCAGGGGCGCGAGCTCCGCCCAAGGGCAGGGCCAATCCCAGAGCAGCCCCCAGGTCCTAGTCGCCTCCCCGATCTCCTGGGCGGCACCCGCCCAAAACCAGGCCGCGGCGGCACTTATGGCCGGGCAAGGCCAAGCGTCCCCAAAAATGACCCTCCCCCAGGAGGCCCTCGTCAAAATCAGCCTCAAGGACTATCCCGCGGCCGAAAAAGCCCTTTCCCTCAACATCAGGGAGAACCCCGACAACTGGGCGGCCTTCCGGATGCGGGCCTTGATCCGCCGCCAGCTCAAGAATTTCCAAGGGGCCTTCGAGGACTCCAGCCGGGCCTTCAAGCTCAACCCCAAGGATTCAAGATCCCGCCACGTCAAGACCTTGAGCCTCCTCGACATGATGCGGACTCCCGAGGCCATGGAAGAGGCCAACGCCGCCATCGATGAGAACCCTCGGGACCCGGAAGCCCTGGCGGCCCGGGCCATGATCTGGGAGAAGCTCGGCCGTCTCGAGGAGGAGATCGCCGACCTCAAGCTCGCCGCTCAAATAGACCCCCATTTCGATTCCCTTTACCGCGAGGCCCTCGGCCGCCGGGAAAATAATCCCCGGGACCCGAGCCGGCCCTCCAGCGCCCCGCACCCCATGACTCTTTTCTTCGCGGGCCTGGGCACGGCCTTGGTGGCCGCGGCCTCGCTTCTCTGGATCAAGCGCAGGGACACCTTAGCCGCCCGCCGCAGGCTTCCCGCCATGAGGCTTGCCGACCGGATTTCGGAGAGAGCCTCGGAAATACAAGCCCCTCTCATGGGCTTCCAGATCCTTAATACTTTGGGGCGGGGAGGAATGGGCGTGGTCTATGAGGCCATGGACGAGGTTCTCCAGCGCAAGGTCGCGGTCAAGAAGATGCGCGACGAGATCGCCGGCGATCCCCAGGCGCGCCGCCGCTTCCTTAAAGAGGCGCGCACCGTGGCCTCACTCAAGCACCCCAACATCGTGGAGATCCATTCGGTTTTGGAAAACGGCCAGGACCTTTACCTCGTCTTCGAGCACGTGGAGGGAGCGCCCCTGCATTCCCTCATAGAGCCTTCCCGGCCCCTGCCCCTCCACCAGGCCCTGGAGTATTCCCGCCAAATCGCCCAAGCCCTGGACTACGCCCACGCCCAGGGCATCATCCACCAGGACCTAAAGCCCTCCAACATCATGATCGCGCAAAACCGGGTCAAGGTCATGGACTTCGGAATCGCGCGCAAGGCCCAGGAAACCCTGTCCACCCTCAGCATGGCCCAGCCCGTGGGCACCCCCGGCTACATGGCCCCCGAGCAGGAGCAGGGGCAGTTCTTTAAGGAAAGCGACATCTATTCCTTCGGGGTCTGCTTCTACGAGATGCTGGCCGGGAAAGTCCCCTTCTCCGGGCTTTCCTTTTTCCAGAAGGTGCAGAAAACCTACGAGCCCCTCTCCCGCGCCAACGCCAAGGTTCCGACCGCGGTGGACACGGTCATGGAGAAGGCCTTGAGCCTGCTTCCCAAGGACCGCCACCACTCGGCCCAGGCCTTCGTTCAGGACGTCGAACGGGCCTGCCTCAACGCCTAATCCAGGCCGAGCTCGGCCAGGACGAAACCGTAGTCCCGCGCGATCTCCCGCAGGAAATCGTAGCGCCCCGAGGCCCCCGCGTGTCCCGCGTCCAGGTTCGGATAGAGAATCAGGGGATGGGAGTCGGTCTTGAGCCCCCGGAGCTTGGCCGCGTACTTGGCCCCTTCCCAGTAAGGGACCTGGCTGTCGTTGAGGGAAACATTCACGAGCATGGCGGGGTAGCTCTTGCGCGCCAGGTTGTCGTAGGGCGAATATTGCCTCATCCAGCCGTACTCCTCCTTCACGTTCGGGTTGCCCCACTCGATGTACTCCTCGGTCGTGAGGGGGAGCGAGGCGTCAAGCATGGTGTTGAGCACGTCCACGAAAGGGACATCGAGAATAGCCGCCCTGAAGAGGTCCGGCCTTAGGTTCAAAACAGCACCCATGAGAAGCCCGCCCGCGCTGCCTCCCGAAGTCGCCAGGCGCCGCGGATCGGCGTAGCCGGCCTTGATCAAATGCTCGGCGCAGGCGATAAAATCCGTGAACGTCGTCATTTTCCTCGCCATGCGGCCGGCCTGGCGCCAGGGCTCCCCCAGCTCCCCGCCTCCCCGGACATGGGCCACCGCGAACACCATTCCCCGGTTGAGAAGGCTCACCCGGTTGGAGGAAAACTTGGCCGGCAGGCTGACCCCGTAGGAGCCGTAGCCGTAAAGCCAGAGGGGGCGAGGGGCCTTGCGCGCGGCATCGGCGCGGTAAACCACGGACAGAGGTATTTTCACCCCGTCGGGGGCCTCGGCGAACACGCGCTCGGCCTTGTACTTCTTGCGGTCGTAGCCCGGCACCTCCGTCTCTTTTAAGACCACGCGCGTGCCCGCGGCCATGTCGTAGGCGTACACCGAGGGCGGGGTGACGGGGGACTCGTACTGGAAGCGAAACACCGTGGAGGCGAACTCGAGGTTTCTCTCCGGCGCGGCCTCGTAGACCGGCTCGGGCATGGGGATCAGGCTCTGGCGTCCGCTCTCGAGGTCGATGACGCGCAGTTGGGGCAGGCCGCTTTGGCGCTCGGACACGACCGCGTGCAGGGCGAAGAGGTCTATGCCCTCGACCTTGATGTCGGGTCGGTGGGGGAGAAACTCTTTCCAGCGCTCCCGCCCCGGATCCTCGACCGGCGCGGTCACGATCTTGAAGTTCTTGGCGTCCTTGTTCGTGACGATATAAAAAAGGCCGCCCCGGTGGTCGGCGTGATACTCGTGCAAAGGCCGGCGAGGCTCTATGACTTTCCAAGGCTCCTCCGGTCGGTCCGACCTCAAAAACCGCACCTCGGTGCTTGTCTTGCTCTCGATGTCGAGGAGCAGATAGCGCTCATCGCGGGTGCGGTCCACCTCGAGGGAGAAGAGCTCGTCCTTCTCCTCGTAAAGCAAGGCCTTGGCTCCCGTGGACAGCCGGTAGCGCCAAAGCTGGAAAGCGCGCTTGCTCGGCTGCTCCTCGACCGTGTAGAACAGCGCGTCATTGTCCTGCGCCCAGGCGAAGGAAGACGCCGCGCCGATGTCGGCCTGTAATTGTTTTCCAGAAGAAAGGTCCTTTATGTACATGACGTAATCCCTGTGGCCGTTGCGGTCGAGGGAATAGGCCAGGAGGCGGCCGTCGAGGCTCACGTCATAGCCTCCCAGGGCCAGGTACTTGCCGCCTTCGGCCAGGCGGTTCAAATCGAGCAGGACCTCCTCCGGCGCCTCGAGGGAACCCGCCTTGCGGCAGTAGATGGGATACTGCTTGCCCTTCTCGGTGCGCTTGTAGTAAAGATAGCCGCTCTTGGGGGCGGGAGCGGTGCTATCGGTCTCCTTGATGCGCGATAGCATCTCCCGATAGAGAGTTTCCTGCAGCTTGCGCGTGGGGGCCAGAACCGCGGAACCGTAGGCCTGCTCGGCCTTGAGATAAGAAAGCACCTCGGGATTGTCCTTCTCGCGCAGCCAGAAGAAATCGTCCTCGCGCTTGTCTCCATGGACGGACACGTCCTTGGGCCTGCGCGCGGCCGAGGGGAGCGCTGCCGCGCTGGGATCAAGCGCTGCTTGGGAGGGCAAGGCGAGCAAGACGGCAAGGACGGGGGTCAGAAGGATGTTCATGGCTGTGGGGCTCCTTGGAAGGCTATTTCCAGCAAAGCGGCCAAGCGCACCCCAGCCATGGCCAGCCGCTCCAAAGCGACGGCCTCCATTCTTTGACGATACTCGAGGCCTATCCGGCTGCCGCCAGGGGCGTGGTAGGCGGGATAAATGGCGGCCTTCGATATCGCGAAGCTCTCGAGCGCGGCCGCGGAGACGAAGTCCCCCGAGATCCAGGGGGAGGTATCGCGCCCTTGGAGCCGATCCTCGAGGATCCGGCTCAATGCCGCGGGGTCGGAGCTGTCGGCCGGCTGGATGATGCGGTCCCATAGAGAGTGGAGGTTGAGTCCGCCCGCCGACTCGTCCTCGTCGCCACGGAGCAAGGAAGTCGTTTCCATGGTGCCAGACCGCTCGCCATATGGCCCGGCGCTCTCCCAGGTCACGGGTTTTAAATTGCCGCCGTGGTCGTCCGCGCCGTCGACAATTTCGGTCGCGCAATGGAGGGGCTGGTGCATATCCGCCACGAAGTGCACGAGGTACATGAGGGCGATTTGCTTCTCGGAACGCGCGGCGCGGGGATCACCGAGAATTTCCATTTCCTCGCGGATTTGATACGGAGCGCAGCCGCCCCGAGCGCAGTATTTGGCGAGATCAGCCGCGCTTTTGGGAGAGTCCGCGACGGGGATGTCTATGAAATGCCAGGGCCTGCTCTGGGGGGCCGGCTCCAAAATCAGGCCCGCGCATTTGGCGCCGCGGTTGTCGCGGATGTAGTCGGGGCAGGGCGCGATCTGGGCCAAGGTCCTGTCCGGGCCCAAAAGGTCTCTTACGGCCCGCGAGACGGCGGGGGCGAGCCGCTCCTGGGCCAAAAGCGCCACGGCGCGGTGCCCGTTGGGAGACCAGGCCAGAAGGGCTTGCGGCCACAGAAGCAAGGCCCAAGCCCAGACGACCCTAAAACTCACGCTCCCATCATGGCATTTTGAGGGCCGGAAAAGACGGGTTCCCCGGAGCTCGGGGGCGGAGGAATAAATAGGCTTGGGCCTTCAGGTCTTGGAACGAACTGAACAATCCAGTTTAACTCCCCATAAAAATCATCCGGCTCAAAGTGGACAGAAGCCCCTTTCGGCTGATAGGTTTCATCAGGTAGGCGGTACCTCCAGCGTCGATGTTGCGAATGAAGTCCATGTCGCTGCGCGAGGAGGTCAGGAACACGACCGGAACGGCCTTAAGCCGATGGTCCGCGCGCATCTGGCGGCACACCGAGAACCCATCGGGCTCCATTCGCACGTCCAGAATCACCAGGTCCAGCTCCAGGCCCGCGAGCACTTCGATGAGGCCTGGGCCGTCGCTCAAGGTCACCACATCGTAGCGGGGCTCAAGCCACTCCCTGGCCAAAACCAGGAAATCAGCCTCATCGTCCACCATCACTATCCTATGCGTCTTTTCCGCGGTTAACATAGCGTCCTCCTACCATAAGGGCTCGCAATGGAATAATATGACCAACTGGCAGGCCCAGATTCGAGTTGATTTCGAGGCGCGAGGAGGGAGCAATGCCGCAGCGCATTGTGACCAACGAGCAACGAAGAAATCGGCCGAAGATGGGCCTGCCCGGAGGGCCGGGGCACTTTTGGGCTGCGACTTCGTCCCTCGTCACTCACATACCACTGCGGGTATGCTCGCTCCTCGATCCTCGTCTCGCTCCAAAATTGCCCCGGCCAGTTGGTCATATTATTCCATTGCGAGCCCTAAGCACCCGTGAAACGGTTTCGTTCAAGTCCACCAGACGCGGGGCTCCCGCGGCTTGCGCGGGATGGGAGAGCTCCGGCATCTCCGACACCAACTTCGCCATACGCTCCGTCGCGCGGAGCATGCGGGAGAGGAGGTCGCGGCCCTGAAGACCGATATCCTCTCCATGCTGATGCATGAGGATGTTCCCGTAAGCCATGATTTTATGCAGGGGTTCCTGGAGGTCGCGGGAGGCGACCAGGGCGAAGCGCTCGCGGTCCGCGCTGGAGCGAGCCAGGTTTTCAGCGCGTTTGCGCTCCACCGCGTAGAGCACGATGCGCGGGAGGCGCTTCTCGTCGTAAGCGCCCTTGACCACATAATCCTGGGCCCCATGCTGGAGCGCCCTGATGGCGAAGGCCTTGTCGTCCGCGCCGGTCATGAGCACGATCGGAGTGCCGGGGCTACGTGCGCGGACTCGGACGATAGCATCGAAACCCTGGCTGTCCGGAAGGCCGAGGCCGAGGAGAACCACATCCACGGGGCCGGCCTCCAGCCGCTCAAGCGCGTCGCCAAGATTGCGCAGGTGCTGGATTTCAAAGCGGTCCCCATCGCCGGCCAGAGCCTCCCGCGTCGCCCAGGCGTCGTCCGGATTGTCCTCGACCAGCATGATCCGCAGAATTTGTTGATTCATGGCGCGCTTTCCGCCAGCGGCAGGGTAAAACAAAAAGTTGAGCCCTTCCCCGGAGCGCTCTCCACCCAGACCGCCCCATGATGAAGCGCGACCAGCTCCCGCACGATGGCCAACCCCAGGCCCACGCCCTCGCGCCGCTCTCCATCTGGCGGAGCCTGGATGAATTTCTCAAAGATGCGCTCCTGGTTTTCGGGAGCGATCCCGCAGCCGGTGTCCGCGACCGAGAAAACAACCATGCCCGGATTGACCTCGCCCCCGGGATAGGCCTTGACCGTGACGCGCCCCTCGGCTGGAGTGGACTTGATGGCATTTGATATGAGATTGGTCAGAATATGGACGGCCTGTTGAGATTCGGCCAGAACGTTTGGCAATCCTGGAGCCGAGCCCGCCGCCTCCAAGACGACTCTCCGCCGCAGGGCCCACGGCATGAGGCTCTCGACCGCCTCGCGTATCAAGCCATCGGCCGCGACCGGAGATGGTGAAATGGAAAGTTGGCCCGATTCAATCTTTGAGAAGTCCAATATTTTTGCGATCATGTCGGCGAGCTGCCTTGAGTTCCTAAGGGACGTGTCAAGGAACTTGAACTCCTCAGGGGAGAGCTTGGCCCCCGCCTTGTGCTCGAGCAGATCCAGGGCGCAGCAAATGGATGTCAGGGGCGCCTTCAAGTCGTGCGTCACCCTCTGGAGGAACTCCTCCTGGACCTTGCGCGCTTCCTGGAATTTCAACACGTCCGGCATGACGGCATAAGTCCCCACCACTCGCCCGCTCTCGTCATGGATGAGCGCGACCGAACGTTTCATGGATTGTCCCGCCGCCGTGTCGCCCACGACTTGGACCTCCTGGGAGAGAGGCTTGTCCAGGTCCACGGCGATATCCCTGGACACGGCCAGCATCCTGTCGCGTCCCGAGACCGACTCCGATACGGGCCGTCCGGCGACCTCGGAGAGGCGTTTGCCCGAGATTTCCTCCGCGGCCTGATTCATCATCAGGACCCGGCCGCTCTGGTCCACGATCACCTTGCCCATGGCGATCGTGGATAAAACCTTTTCGGTCCGGAATTGCTCGGACAAAATGCGCTGTTTGTCCTCCGCGAGCGCCGCCGTGGCCTCGGCCACGTGGCGGTCCATGGAGCGCCTGACCAGGCTGACCGCGTCCTTATAGATGTGGGTCCTCTCCTCGGGATCCTCCACCGCCGTCTCAACCAGCTGCCTGAGGAGCTGTGAAAAATTCTCATTTTTGCGCTTGGGCTGCGCCGGGGACGCCGCCTCGGCCGCGCGCGAAATCTTGACCTCGGGGGGGGGAGGC
Source organism: Elusimicrobiota bacterium (assembly GCA_016218575.1). Classification (NCBI taxonomy): domain Bacteria; kingdom Pseudomonadati; phylum Elusimicrobiota; species Elusimicrobiota bacterium. The sequence goes on along the minus strand of JACRDN010000019.1, from coordinate 437,461 downwards.
GGAAGGGGTCCATTCCGGATTCGGGTATAAAGCGCGGAGTCCCCGATGATGCTCTTGATTCCTTTCTGCGCCAGGATTTCGAGGAATGAACCGGCTTCCCGCGACGCGGGGGCCTGGGTGACCAGCTCGCAAAAGGCGGAAAGTTCATGAAAGCGCAGGCCTTCCAGGAACACGAGGCTGTGGAGGCCGTAGGCGCCGAAAAAGGTCTTGAGAGCCTCCGGGCCCTGTTCGGCTTCCAGCACCGAAATCCCGTTCCACAGCCATTGACCGTCCACAAGCGAGAGAATGTTATCCGGACTCGTCGAGATCCGCAGGATGTCATCGAAAGCCTTGAAGGCCTCTCCCAGGGCCCCGACGGCCACGGGATGGTCCGCCTTATAGAGCGTGCAAACCTTGATGCTCTGGCCCAATGACTTGAGAAAGATCGCGGCCGGCGGAAAACGATGAGCGGGAACGGCGGAGTGGCCGTTCAATTGCTGGGCATTCATGAGGTTTTGCCTCCCTGCCCCGGTGAGAGAATATCGATGCCGGATAGGAGCAATGCGTCCCCCGGGTGCATATCGAGGGCCTGGACAAGCAGCTCCTCGGACTCGGCAAGCCGTCCCTGGCGCATACGGATCATGGCCAGATCATAGTGCGCCAGACTGTTGCGGGGATTTAATTTCAGGGCGCAGCCGAGGTGATAGGCCGCCTCGTCCAGGCGCCCGCGCTCGCAGAGCGCTACTCCCAGGTCAAGATGCGCCGAAAGCAAGGAGGGGCATAGGGCGATCGCCTTGTAGATCCTCTGGTCCGAGATGTCGGCGCCGAAGGCCTTCCAGCACTCATGGCAGGATTCGCCGTCGTAGGGGTCAAGCTCAAGGGCTAGCGCGGCCTCGCGCTGCCTCTGGGCCGGATTGCAATACTCGCCCTTGCGCAGGGCGACCGCCATGGCCCGATGGGTTTCGCTCATCTCCGGCCCCAGTTGGACGGCCAGCAACGCGCCTCTATAGGCGAAGTTGTAGTAGCTTTGGCTCTCTAGGCCGTTGAGCTCTTCCCGGAAGCCCCAAAACGCATAAGTCTGCGCCAGGGCGGCATGGGCCAAGGCATTGTCGGGCTGAGACTTGATCGCCTCGCCAAACAGAGGCACCGCCTCGACATAACCTTCGAGATCAAAGAGCAGCATCTTCTCCCTGGCGCGGGCGTAGCTATCCCGGGCTATTGCGGCGGCGGGGTCCCTTAAAGTCATGGTATCCATATCATTCTCCAAGCACGATCGAATAAACCTCGGGGAGCGAGGTGACCCCCTCGGCCACGACTCTGAGCGCGGCCTGGCGCAATGAGGTCATGCCTTCCTTGGCCGCCAGGTCCGCGATCAGGTCCATCGAACAATGGGGGGAAATGATGAGCTGGCGCACCTCCGAGGAGGCGACCGGCATCACCTCGAAAATCGGCCGCCGGCCCGAGTAGCCCGATTGATGGCAGGAGGGGCAGCCTCGGGAGCGAAACACGGTTTTCAAGGCCGCGATTTCCTTCTCCGACAGGAAGCGCTTGTCCTCGTCGGACAGCGGGATGGGAACCTTGCAGGCCGGACACAGGAGCCTGACCAGGCGCTGGGCCGCCACCAGTTTGACGCTGGCCGCCACCAGATAGGCCGGCAGGCCCATGTGAGTCAGACGCACGACGCTGGCGGCAGCACTGTTGGTGTGCAAAGTCGAGAGCACCAGATGCCCCGTTATGGAGGCCTTGACCGCGATATCCGCGGTTTCCTTGTCGCGGATCTCCCCGACGAGCATGATGTCCGGGTCCTGCCGCAGGAAGGCCCTCAGCACCGTCTCAAAGCCAAACCCTATCGCGGGGCGGATCTGGGATTGCGTGATTCCGCTCAAGCGGTACTCGATGGGGTCTTCCGCGGTCATGATGTTGACGTCCGGGGTATTAAGGGCTCCAAGCATGGTATAAAGGGTGGTCGTTTTCCCGGAACCGGTGGGGCCGGTGACAAGGACAAGCCCGTGCGGGCTTTTGAGAGTCCTCTCCACGCATTCAAGATCGCGCGCGTTCATCCCCATGTGCCCCAAATCGGCATTGATCTGGCTCTGCCCCAGAACGCGCAATACGATTTTTTCCCCATAGGCGGTGGGCAAAGTGTTCACGCGAAATTCCACCGGCCGGCCCTTAATCTGCGCCTGGAACTGCCCGTCCTGAGGCAGGCGGCGCTCGGTGATCACGAGATTGGCCATGATCTTGACGCGGGCTGTCAAGCGCGCCCGCAGGGAAGCCGGCAGGGCGCAGAGGCTCCTAAGGGAGCCGTCCAGGCGGACGCGCACGACCAGCTGTTTCTCCTGCGGCTCGATATGGATGTCGCTGGCCCCCATCTCGACCGCTCTCACCAGGATATGGTTGACTTTGCTGATAATGGGAGAGTTGTTGGATAGAAGATCAAGCCCCTTGAAATCCTCCGCCTCCGGCTTATCTTCCTTATCAACCTTAATGAGCTCAAGCAGGGCCTCCTCCTCTCCCTGCCAGACCTCGGCCTGCTCCTGAATTTCAGGCGCGGGAGCGGATTTCTCGCTGGAGCGGGGCTCGGCCGGCAAGGCCGATTGGGCCGGGCTCGGCGCGTCGGTCCGCGGCCCGGACGAGCCGAGAACCCTTCGCACGGTCTGCAGCAGCTTGTCATTGGGGACCGGCTTGTCCAGGAAATCGACCAAGTCCAATCCCAGTTCCTTTATATGCTGCCGGTTGGGCGCCCCGGAGAACATAATTATCGGGATGGGGCGCGTCTCCATGGCGCTCTTCATTTCTTGAACGAACTCATAGCCGTTGCGGCGCGGCATATTGAAATCCGTGATCACAAGATCAGGGGTTTCATCCATGGCCAGGGACAACCCATCGGAACCGTCCTTGGCCTCGAGAACTTGGTAGCCTTGGTCCGAAAGGAGCGTGCGCACCAGATCCCTGTAATCCTTATTGTCATCTATGACCAGAACGCGCGGCGGGCGGCCGTTGCCTTGGACCGGGGCCGGCCCTGGGTCATGGGAGGAAGGCTCCGGGAGCGCATTGCCGAGCAGGGCGTCCAATTCCGAGACCAAATGTCCCATCGGTTCGTTGTCGGTCATGGCGATCGTTCGGCGTCGGTTTTAGTATAGACGCCCGCCGCCCCATGATCCATTGGAGAATAGATGGAGATTATGTTAAGGAATTGTGACTGCCCTCTCAGTGGAAGCTATGCTATGATGCGGCTTATCCGCGGGATCCTTCAAGGAGAAGAGATAGGGATACCATGACCATTGAAAACGCCAAAGACAAGGCCGTGCTTATCGTGGAGGACGATGAGCCGACCGCCGAACTTGAAAAGCAGGCCCTGACACGGGCCGGCTTGTCCGTTCGCGTGACCGACAAAACGGACAAGGCCGTCGCGCTGTTGCGCAGCGAGCGCTTCGGCACAGTCTTGTTGGATTATCAGCTTTCGGGCGGCGATCCATGGTCCGTGCTGGAGGCAGCCCAAACCATCACGCCTCGAGTTCCCGTCGTGCTCGTGACCGGGATGGACGATGAAAAGTTGGCGGCGGAAGCCATTCAGCGCGGGGTGCACTACTACGTCAAAAAAACGTATGACTTTCATGACCAGCTTCCACAAATATTGGAGCGAATTTTCCAGTTTGACGAAAACGATCGGAAGCTCGCCCAACTTGCCGCGATCGTGGAATCCTTCGAGGATGCCATTTACAGCAGATCCCTGGACGGCATCCTAACCAGCTGGAATCACGGGGCCCAAATCCTCCATGGCTACTCAGCTGAGGAGGTCGTGGGCAAGTCTTTCACCATGCTGCTGCCTCCTGGAAAGGAGCGGGAAGCGCAAGACCTCCTCCAGCCCAGAGAAAACATTCACCATTTTGAAACGACCCTGCTCCATAAAGACGGCCGTCCCCTGGAGGTGTCTCTGACGCTTTCTCCAATCAAAAACAAGTCCGGTCAAATGACGGGAGTCTCCGTCATTGCTCGCGACATTACCAAGGAGAAGACCGCGCAGAAGGAATTGGAATCTTCCGCTTCTCTGCTGCGGACAACCCTCGATTCAACCGCCGACGGCATCCTGGTTGTCGATACAAGAGGAAAGATCACGCTGTTTAATCAAAAATTTGTCCAAATGTGGCGCATCCCTGCAACGGTTCTGGCCTTGCGCGACGACGACAAAGCCCTGGCTTTTACCATCGATCAACTGGAGACCCCCGCCGCCTTTTTGGCGAAGGTGAAAGAACTCTATGCGCATCCTGAAGCCGAGAGCTGGGATATGCTCAAGTTCAAGGACGGCAGGATTTTTGAGCGCTTTTCCCAGCCTCAAAGGCTCCAGACCGCCTCGGGGCGGACCGAGATCGTGGGAAGGATATGGAGCTTTCGCGATGTGACGGCAAGCAAGCTGGCGGAGCAGGCGCTCCAGACGAAGCTCCAGGAACTTGAAGAGCTCAATAAACTCATGCTGGGGCGCGAGGATCGAATTCTTGAACTCAAGGAAGAGGTCAAACGTCTGGATGCCGAGTTAAAGACCATGGCCGCCGGGGGGGGGGGGAGGGGGGGATATGGATTGGTGATAATTAGGAAGCCGATACGCCCATTCCGAGACCTTCCAATTCGAAGAAAATTAAGGCTGACCATGGTGCTGGCCAGCCTGGCGGTCCTGGTTCTGACAATGGGCAGTTTCTTGGCCTACGTATACGCACAGGATGCGCGAGAACTGCATGCCATGCTCAAACTCTATATGGTGGTAGCTCTTATCATTTTTTTGGCCGCGCTGCTGCTCATCATCGCGATATCCAATGTGTTCGAACGACTGATTTGCGTCCCTGTCCTGAATTTGGCCGCGATGACCCAGACCCTCGCCAAAACACACGACTATTCCCAACGGGTGGTGACTCCGTTAGGAAATGATGAGATTGCCATATTGGTTGAAGGCTTCAACTCCATGCTGGCTCAAATCCAGGATCGCGATCGCGCTTTGAAGAAAGCGCGCGATACGCTTGAGCAGCGGGTGCTGGATCGAACTCGGGATTTAATAAAAGCCAACGGCGAACTAGTGGAGAAAAACGCGGCACTGGAGCACGCTCAGGCTGAGCTGCTGCGACGGGACAAAATCCTGCGCAGCCTGCTCGGGGATATTAACTCCATCAAGTGCCTCCTAGAAATCCAGGCCAAGGATTTGAAGCGCTCCAACGAGGACCTGGAGCAGTTCGCCTATATCGCGTCCCATGATCTCCAGGAGCCCTTGCGCATGATCACGATCTACACCGAATTGTTGGCACGGCGCTACCGGGGCCATCTCGACACGAATGCCGATGAGATGATCGCCTACACGATCGACGGCGCAACCCGACTGCAGGTATTGATCAAGGGCCTGCTGATCTACGCGCGCCTGGGGCAAAGACAGCACTTCGCGATGACCGATATTTCCTTGCCCTTGAAGAACGCCCTCGCAAATCTCAAAGTGGCCATCGAAGAGAGCGGCGCGCGTATCCATTGCGCCCCTCTGCCCCTTTTGATCGTTGACGCGGCACAGATGACTCAGTTATTCCAAAATCTCATCGGCAATGCGCTAAAGTATCGCAGCCAGCAGGAGGCTCCCGAGGTCCATATCGAGGCCGCGCCCCAACCCGGAGCCTGGCAGTTCCTGGTGAGGGACAACGGCATTGGAATAGACTCCAAATATTTCGACAGGCTTTTCATCCTTTTTCAGCGCCTACACTCGCGCGACGAATATTCAGGCTCCGGGCTGGGCCTTGCGGTTTGCAAAAAGATCGCCGAGAACCATGGCGGGCGCATCTGGGTCCAGTCCAACCCTGACACGGGCTCCACGTTCTTTTTCACGATAGCGAACAACTTGACGGCAATTGAAGCATGACAAATGGACCCAACGGCACGGCCAGACCCTGACTCGATTTAAAAATCATCCGCCAAAGTCTTCCGATGAGGTCAGCTCGATTTTCACCATTTTTAGCCGTGATTCAGGTATTGACAAAACCATAGATCAGGGTTAGCCTCATTGGCGAGGCGTTTTCTATCTTGCGCGGGAGAAAGATTGCCATGGTCAAGCCTAAACAAAAACTCCCTATGACGACCGCTGCCCCAGAGGCTGGGGCAGAATCCGAAAACAACCGAATCGTGAGCGAGCTGGCCGAGATGAAGAATTTCTTGGACAATATTCTGCAAAGTTCGATCAAGCACTCCATCATTGGACAAGATCTAGACCGCCGCATCCTCTCTTGGAACGAGGGGGCGCGGCGGAACTATGGCTATGTTGCGGAAGATAGGGTCTCGCCCAAGGAGGCGTCGTCGTGAACCGCGGCATCGCTTCAAGCGCCGCGGACGCGGCGCAGAATCGCCGCAGCCACACCAAAGCCATGCTCAACATCCTGGAAGACTTCGTTCAGGAGAAGGCACGCCTCGAATCTCTGCAGGAGGCGACCCTCAACATTCTCGACGATTTCGACGTCGCGAGGAAAAATGTCGAGCGCGCCTATCTGCAACTCCAAGCCGCAGCCGAGGAGCTTGAGCGCTCGAACACGGAATTGGAGCAATTTTTCTACGTGGCCTCCCATGACATGCAGGAACCCTTGCGCATGGTCGCCAACTACACCGAGCTCCTCGCCCGGCGCCATAAAGACAAGCTCGATCCCGAAAGCGAAAAATTCGTGGCCTATATCATCGACGGCGCCACCCATATGCAAGAACTGATCAAAGACTTGTTGCTGTACGCGCGCGTCGGGAAAAATCAGATTTTTGGGCCGACCGACTGCTCAGCCGCATTGAGAAGTGCGCTTGCCAATCTTAAGATCGCCATTAAGGAAAGTGGGGGCGACTCCAAAGTCACGCATGGGCCGATGCCCCATCTCACCGCCGACTTTTCCCAGCTCGTTTCGCTGTTCCAGAATCTGGTCAGCAACGCCATTAAGTACCGCAGAAAGAGCGTTCCGGCCGCGATCCGGATTGAGGCGAAACGCCTCCGCAAGGAGTGGGAATTTTCCGTCTCTGACAATGGCATCGGGATAGATATGCAGTATGCCAACCGCTTGTTCCTCCCATTTCAACGGCTGCATACTCGGCTTGAATATCCAGGGACCGGCATTGGATTGGCAATCTGCAAAAAGATCGTGGCGCAGCATGGCGGCAGGATATGGATCGAGTCAGAGCCAGGCAAAGGAACCACATGCCGCTTCACCATAGCGGACAACTTGGGATCGAGGGAGGGGGGCGCCATACAGTGATCGATGATGACAGGCCCATTGGCATCTTGATAGTAGAGGACAATCCTGGAGACGTGGACCTCTTGCGCGAGAATTTCAAGGACTTCAAGCCTGCCAACAAATTGCACGTGGCAAAGGATGGCGTAGAGGCGCTGCAGTATCTGCGCCGGCAGGGGTCTTTCTCCGAGGCGGCTCTTCCGGACCTGATCATTCTCGATTTGAATCTGCCTAGAAAAAATGGCTATGAAGTGCTCGCCGAGATCAAGAATGCCTCGGATTTGAAGCGGATTCCGCTAGTAATCTTCTCCAGCTCGCAAGCGGATGAAAATATCATGAAATTTTGCGCTAGTCCCGCCGTTTGCTATCTCAACAAGCCGGAGAGATTGGACGATTTCGCAAAACTTTTACAAGCCATAGAGGCTTTCTGGATTAATAGCATGAAATTGGGGACATAGCCATGGGATCGAAGAGGAAAGACGACATTCTCATCCGCGAGAGCGCCCGAAATAACAAGATTCATCTCTTGATAATCGAGGACAACCCCGGGGATGCCGACCTCATCCGGACCGCTTTGAGCGAAATGCCGAAGAACGCGTTCTCGCTGGAATGCGTGGACAAACTCTCAAGGGGATTGGATCGCCTCGCTCAAGGCGGCATCGACGTTGTCCTGCTTGACCTCTCCTTGCCGGACAGCCGCGGGCTGGAGACGTTGGACAAGCTCAGGAGCCAAATCAACGCAGTCCCGATTGTAGTCATGACGGGGTTGGACGATCATGAAACAGCCTTAGCAGCCGTTCATAAGGGCGCGCAGGACTACCTAATCAAAGGGCGAGTAACCCCGGACAACCTGGCGCGCTCCCTGAGCTACGCGATCGAACGCAAAGCTCTCGACAGGCTCAGAGAAGATTCCTTGCACGACATCAACCACGAATTGCGCACGCCTCTCACATGCCTTTATGGCAGCTTGCTCGTACTGAAAGAAAACACGCGCGGCATTCTAAACCCCGAACAACTTTTACTTCTTGGAATGGCGTCTAAAAACGCCGATCATCTTGTAAAGATGACGAACGACCTCGCGGAACTTCTCCGCACCAAAACGGACAAGTTGATGATAAATCCCGAGCGAGTCCTGCTTGCAGACATAATCGACGAGACCATAAAATTTTTTACGCTATCCGGGTCTGTCAAACACATCGCTCTTTGCGCGGATATTGCCCCGGGCGTTCCACCAGCTCGCGCAGATCCTGTTCGTTTTCGGCAAGTATTGATCAATCTAATAGGCAATGCCCTGAAATTCACTCCCGAAGGCGGGCTCATCAGCGTTCAAATGCGAAAATGGGATAAAAACGACAAGTTCATTCGCATTTCAATAACGGACACGGGACCGGGAATAGAACCGGGGGCGGCTAAAAGACTTTTCGAACGCCTTTACCAGATCCCAGATCCCGAAAGGAGGAGTCTCAATGGGCTTGGGATCGGCCTTCATCTGTGCCGAGACATTGTTTCAAGGCATGGAGGAGAAATATGGATGGAAAGCAAAATTGGAAATGGCAGCACATTTTCTTTTACCATTCCCATACATAAGGCATGGACAAAGTCCGCATCCTGATCATTGACGACTCCCCAGACATGAGGAAGCTCATGCGTTTGACTCTCAGGAAGGAGCGCTACCATGTCACCACGGTGAAATATGGCAGGTCTGGCCTCGCGCTAGCCGACAAGATTCACCCGAATTTGGTGATCCTTGACATCGGCTTGCCCGACGTGGATGGACTCGATATCCTCAAGTCCCTGCGCGCGCGAGAACGGATGCCCGTAATCATATTGACCGCCAGCACAAAGGAGGCGGACTGCCTCGTGGGTCTCAAGCTTGGGGCCGATGACTATCTGGTCAAGCCCATCTCCATGACTCAGCTTGCGGCCCGAGTCGAAGCCGTCCTGAGCAGAAACTCCGCGCGCCCTGTCGAGCGGGAGCGCTCTTTAGAAGCGGGGACCTGGCGCCTGGACCCCGAGACGCACGAGTTCTCGGTGAATGGGGAAACTATCCTCCTGGCTCCCAAAGAGTTCCATATCCTGCGCCTCCTCCTCGAGGCTCGCGGAGAGGTGGTGAGCCGACGGAAGTTCCTCTTGGAAGTCTGGGATTACACCGAAGACCAGGACATGGATGCCCGCATGGTGGACCAGTACGTCTCCCGCATCCGACGGAAACTTAAGCGCGAAGCTCCCAGGATCGTGACCATCCCCACCCTCGGATACAAAATCAAGCCCTGACTGTCCGGGAGCCCCTCATGGGCCCGGGAGATTTTTCCCCATGCACAATTTCTCAACAGAATGTCCAACTATTCTCCAATGGAATCCAGGCCAGCGCGGGACTAAACTACCCGCGACGCGGATTGCGGCCCCGACATCGCCTCCAACAACACCGGCGTCAAGGAGAAAACTCGCCATAATGCAGAAAACCATACAAACCTTGCTCATCGAGGACAACCCCGGCGACGCCGAGCTTGTACGGCAATCACTGGCCTTGAGCGGGAACATCTTCGAGATCCAACACCTGTTGCGCCTCTCCACAGCACTCGACAGGTTGGCGGCCGGTCCCGCCGATATAGTTCTTCTCGACCCCGGCCTTCCGGACAGCCAGGGCTTGGACAGCTTCGTTCGGATCCATGCCCAAAGCCCCAAGAGCCCCATCGTGATCCTGAGCGGACGAGACGACGAGGCCCTCGCCGTCGAGGCCATCTCGCACGGAGCCCAAGATTATGTGGTCAAGGGAAGCTACGACGAGCGGGGACTTGCGCAAATCCTGCGCTACTCCATCCTGCGCAAGCACGCGGAGAATGTTGAATGCACCAGCGCAAGGCGGGAGAGCTTCACTCCGGCCGCCTCCCACGATTTGCGAAACCCTGGCGTCGCTTCCGGAGATAGCAGAAATCCATCGGAATCAATCCGCGTGCTCCTGCTGGAGGACGACCCCCGAACAGTCGATATCGTCCGCCTCTGTCTCGATGAGACGGATTCCATGGGATTGCGATTCGAGCTTGAATCCGCCGGGACCCTCGCCGATGGCCTGCGCCTCCTCGCAGGGGAGCGATTCGACGCGCTTCTCCTTGACCTTTTACTCCCCGACAGCCGGGGGATTGAAACCATGCTCCGGATCATTAAGGAGGGCCACGATATTCCCATCCTGATCGTCACGAATCCCGGCAGCGAGCCCGTGGCCCTTGAGGCGCTGCGGTTAGGAGCCCAGGACTACATGGTCAAATCCACCTCTGATTCCCGCCTCCTCAAGCGCTCTATCCGTTATGCAATCGAACGCCATAAGCTGCAACGAGAGCTGGCAAGCCTCAAGGAACCCGATCTGCTGAAGGACAACCTGATCGGAGTTGTCAGCCATGAGTTGCGAAGTCCTCTTAGCGTCGTGCATGCAGCCATCATAAACTTGATAGACGGACTCGCGGGACGGCTCACACCTGAACAGAACAAGATAGCGCTCATCGGGAGACGCAACACCGAGCGAATGGCCCATTTGGTGGAGAACCTGCTCAATCTCTCGCGTTTAAAATCCGGCCGGGCGCGAACGGACCTGCGCGGCACTGCCCTTGGACCCCTGCTTCAAAATGCCGCCGCGCGCTTGGAGGAGGCTGTCCGGGACAAGAGACTTAGCCTTAAAATTGAATCTCCAGAAGAACTTCCCCAAGTGCAGGCTGACCCCGAGCTGTTAGACGAGGTCATCGACAACCTGCTCAACAATGCCGTCCGCTTTGCCAAAAGCCGCGTCACCCTCCGGGCCATCCCGAGCGCGGAAGGACCCGGGGGGGCAGCGGTCATAGTCGAGGTGCTCAATGATGGCGAACCTATACCAACGGAACGGATGTCCGAATTATTCAACGCATTCGTGCAGCTCGCGCGCCCCCATGGCTCCGGCCACAAGGGAAGCGGTCTGGGATTGGCCATCTGCAAGACGATCCTCGCTCTGCACGGAACCGGCCTGGATGTGAAAAGCAGCCTGGAAGACGGCACCTGCTTTCGCTTCGCGCTGAGGTGCGAAAGCAACGTCCCGGTTATTGTGCCTTAATGGCCGGCGCCATTTCGTGCCACGGGCTTCAAATGACGAAATGCGCGCCAGAGGAGCACGTCATACGCTATCTTGATGGCTGAGCCGATGTAGAGGGGGGACGCCAGCGCGACCGAGCGCATAAGCCAGCCCGCGGCTCCAGGCGCCACCGCCCACATCGCCGTGCGCGTGAGCTGCACGCCGCCCAGAGCGGCGGTCCGCTCGTCTGGGTTGACGATGGAAGCCAGGTAGGACTGGCGCGTCGGCACGTCCATCTCGATGAACAGCTCTCGGAGCAGAAAGACGGCCGCGGCAATAGGGAACGTGGGGCAGAAGGCCAGCGCGATCAACAGAAGATTCGCCGGAATATGAGTAAAGACCATAGTGTTGACCAAGCCCAGCCAGCGAGAGAGCCTCTCGGCAATGAAATTGGAGGCGATATTCGCCAGGTCCGCGGCCAGAAACAGCCCGGCGATTTGCCTTTCGTTGATGCCAAACCGTTTGTAGAGATAAAACGCGATGAGCGCGGCCGTGATAAAGCCGCTCCCGAAACTGTCAACAGCGGAAAGCGCGGCAAAGCGAGCGACGCGACGTCGCGACTCTGGCGAGACCGGCCGGGAAGGCTCGACCAACTCGACGCCTTCGCTAAGCCCCGGATAGAGCAACAAGCCGGCTCCCACCGCGCAGGCATAGAGAGTCCACAGCGTTTGGTACCCAAGCCAAGGCACAAGTGCTGCGGCCAGGCTTCCGCAGGCGCAGCCGACATCGCCCGCGGCATGATAACCCGCGAAAAGCCGCGTTCGTTCCTCCACGCTGCCGGCGGCGGATAACGCGGACTGTTCCAAGGCGTAGGCGCCGCCGCGGTCGTGTCCCATCCCATTAACCATGCCGATGAAAGCGAAGGCCGCCGCCGCGACTCCCGGGGCCCATGCGAGACCCAGGCCTCCTGCCAGTCCCAGGACCGCCAGGGCCGTGAGCACCCTGCGCCGCCCGAGGCGGTCTGCGAGCAAGGCGACGCACCCTGTCGCCACCGCCCCGCCGCCTAGGCCGGCCGCCATGATCGCGCCGATGGACAAGGCCGTATAGCCGCGTTTGTCGAGATAGATCGCGAGCACCGCGCTCGCAAAGCCGACTCCCGCCGATCTCAAAGTCGCGGCGGCATAGATCAGGGCGCGATCCGCAGCCTTGAGGCTACAAGCTCTTGGCGCCGGTCCCATACATACTGGCGAAAAGGTCCAGCGCCTCAAGCACCGTCTGGTGTCCGCAGGGCAGGATTCCATCGGGGACGTAGAAGATCCTCTGCTTTCTTCGCGCGGACGCTGACTCAGGCATGGCTCTTCTTCTCTCCCTTCGCGGCCACGGCGGCGCGAACCGCATCGAAGAAGGCGATTCCGGCCGTCAGCCGGTCGGCGTCCTTCTTGTGAATGCGGCAGATCCCCTGAACAGCGAGGCCCACGCCATGCGCTTCAGGGCGTCCGAATTTGCCATCCTTCAAGTCGATGTCGTGGATGATCTCGGCCAGCTCGCTCAGAACATTACCAGACAGTTCTTGATGGGAACCGCCCCAAGGGCCTGCAGCTTGCGCCAGACCTTGACCCGCATGTTGGACGGCTCCGATGGGAGCGGAGCTGGTGCGTCAGTAGAAGCCAACGAGGCTTTGTCATGTAACGGCTGTTCTAGCATACTTAATCGTTACTACTCAATGGTGGATGGCAAATGAGCCGACCAGCGGCGCGTTGTTTGGTACCATTTGCCTCATGAATAGTCGCGCGACTCGGCCCCGGGGCCCCTTGCTTGCGATTCTGTCCGCGGCGTTGTTCGGGGCGTCTCCCGCTCTCTCGAAGCTGCTGATCGGCGAGATGTCGCCCGTCCTTGTTGCCGGCCTGCTGTACCTGGGCTCGTTTTTGGGCCTTCAGGCTTGGTCGCTTGTGGCCAGGCAGGAGAGCTTTGGCGCACTTAGGCGGCTCAAACGGCCGGACGTGCTGAGACTCATCGCATCCATCGCCGCCGGCGGCGTGGTCGCGCCAATCCTGCTCCTGTATGGGATCAAGCTGGCTCCGGCTTCCGAAGTGTCCCTTCTTCTCAGCCTGGAGACCGTCGCCACCACCATTCTGGCCTGGATTGTCTTTCGGGAGCATGTGGGAGGGCGCATCATCGTGGGAGAGGCCCTGATACTTACCGGCGGTTGGGTGCTCGCATCGCAAAGCGCTCAATTCGGCAGCACCTCCTGGGCAGGGCTGCTTGTCGCAGGGGCATGCATTCTTTGGGCGTTAGATAACAACCTCACTCGCGACATCGAGGCTGTTCCGGCGCCGGTCTTGGCCCAGGTCAAAGGCCTTGTCTCCGGAACGATCAACTTGCTGATAGCGTGTTTCCTTGGTTTAGGGATTTTCACTGCCCGACAAGTGGCTGGCGCGATGGCGGTCGGTGCCGGTTCCTATGGGCTGAGCTTGACGCTCTTCATCGTTTCGTTGCGGTCCATCGGAGCCGCCAGGACGGGCGCGTATTTCGCCGCAGCGCCGTTCTTCGGGGCGTTATTGTCCATCCCGTTGCTGCGCGAGACCCTCTCGGCCCAGCAATGGGTCGCCGCCGCGATCATGCTCGTAGGCGTTGGCTCGCTCTACGGAGAGACGCATGCACATGAGCATTCTCATGAGGCCGTTAGCCACGAACATATTCATACCCACGATCTACACCATTCCCACGGGCACGGGCCGAAAATCGCGACCGCTCACGCGCACATGCACTCCCACGAGGCCTTGACCCATGCCCACGCTCATTGGCCGGATCTGCATCACCGGCACTAAGCCGAAGTACGTTACCGATTACGGCCTGCGGATCAAACAATGCGTTAAACCGAGCTGTCAGCTCCTCCGCAATTAAGGGGAGAGGCGCTACCTTAAATTTAGAACGACTTTAATTAATGTCTTGACAAGAGGCGATTTACCTTATATCCTATTCTAGGATCCTATGATTATTGTAGGTTGGACATGAGTAAACTTGTCGCCGTCTCTCCGGTAGGGAAGAATGGGCAAACCGTTGTCCCTGCCACGATACGCAAGATGTTTAAGATCGACGCGGAACACAATCTGGTGGGCTTCTACCTAGACGGCAAGCACGTTGAACTCGCCCCGGTGTCGATCGTCCGCGAGACGGCAGGCTACACCGATGCCGAGTTGGGCAAGCTCGACAGGATCAAACGGTCGAAGGGTGGCAAGAAGTTCAAGACCTCCGCGGCCGCGAAGCGCTACCTCAATAGCCTCTAGACCGTGCAGGTCTACTACGCCCCAGCCTTTCTCCGCCTGTTCAACAAGCTCGACTCGCCCGTCAAAGAAGGGGTCAAGGACACGGTCTCCAAGGTCATAGATCTCTACGAGACTGGGACAAAGTCCGGCGGGCTCGGCATCAAACACCTGCGCGACGACCTTTGGGAAGCCCGGGCCGGTCTCAAAATCCGCGTAGTCTATGGAATGAGCGAGGACGAGATTCGATTCCTGCTGGCTGGCGCCCACGATGACGTGAAGAATTTCCTCAAGCATGCCTGAAGACCAGAAACGAGCCAACCGTACCTGAGGTCGCGCGCTTGGCCAAGTGCCTACGCCTGACTGCCTGGAGAGCCATCTTGCCCTGTCGGGACCTAGTGGAGAAAGTGATGATTCGAGTCCGAAACTAGAACCTGGCTGACCGTCGCCGACTCATAGGGTTTTCAACCAATCTTCAAAATTCTCCTGCCCGGCTCTCTTGAGCAGCTCTGACAAATGGACCTTGGACATGAAGAACCGAACTGCCGCGGCATATCGAGCATAGGCCCCTCGCCCCTTGGTGGCAGCCCCATCGAGAGCCTCTTTCGCCGTCGTATATTTGATGGCGGGCTTCAAGCTCTGTCCCGCGCCCACAACCGCAAAGCCCTCAAAGAACCACCCGGGCCCCATCGCATCGTCGTTGCCGCCAAGAATCTGGACATGAAGCCGGTGAACGAGCTCGTGAGCCAACAGCCTGACCCATGCTTCTTTCTGAGCGGCATATTCTGGACGAAGTCGTTTATATTCTCGCGGAGCTACAGCCAGCAAGATGCGCGATTCCAATGCCGCCGCCAGCCCATCCGTGGGAAGCTTGGTATCGGCAGGGAACTTGTCAAGTTCGACGATGCGCCGCCAGAGAGCATCTTGCGAGGAGAATATCTCAACGCTATCGAACTGCGACACCTCGGCTTCTTTGGCCCATCCCCGAGACTTTGCGAACTCCGCGACCATGGTCGTCGCCTGATTGACAAGCCCGGCAACCTCTCCACGCGCTGCCTCTAATTCCACTGGCAGACGGATTGGCCTTGTCGCCGCAGAAGGGAGAGAACCCTTGGCGTCCTCCTGCGGCATCATGGAGGCATGCAAAAATCCTGGGAAAGCGAAAAAGACGGAGGCGAGGGCTGCGGGCATTAGGGGAGCACAAATCATGATGGTTCCTTCTTCACCGCTCGGAACGACTGGTAACCCCCGCCAGTGTTGAAAGATTTTTTTCGCGGGAAAACACCGCCGTTGTAGACAACGAAATATGCCCTGTCCGCATCGCTTTCCGTGGCGGTCCACCAGTAGATCACCGATGAATGCGGGTTCCAGAGCGGGGTCTCTTTATCCGGCGCGGCCCTGTAGGATGCCCGCTTAAGTTCCGGGTTCCAGACTCCGCCTGCGTTCTCTCCGTGCCTGACCAGCGAGCGCACCGCCTCCTCCACGGTCGGCAGGCGCCAAATGTTGAGCTCTTGGGAGGAAAGGGTCAGCCCATCTTCGGAGAGATGAGCGCAGATTTCACGAGCTTCGCGCCAGCTGGCACTTTTCGCCGGCCAGCCTGGACCCTGGGGCGCCCAGATGAGGCGCACTCCGTTTCCTTCCACGAGTCTGGCGCCGAAGTTCCCGTCGTTGACGCGGTGGGCCACACGGATGGCGTCGGGGAGGCCAAAGGCGACGAGAACCAGCATCGGAGCAAGTACGCAGAGCATGGCGGCTGGGCGCTTATTTTCGATGCGGCCAAACCAGCAAGCGGCGCAAAGCACAATGACGGGCGCGGCGATCAGTTGGCGTCCGGCCGGTGTTTGGAAGAAAAAGAGCGCGCCGATTCCGACCGCCAGGCAGACCGCGCTGGTAATGCGCGGGTAGAAGACGGACAGCAGACCCAGGAAAAGGAAGGCAAACATAGGACCTAGGTAAGCCAGCGAAAGGACGATGTTCTTGGGCAGGCTGTCGTAATACCACCCTTCGTGGAAGGTTTCCTTAATGCCCCAGAACGCCCAGAAGCAGGTCAGCGAGACCATCGCAGCCAGCGTCAGCCAACCAGCGCAGGTCCTTGCTTTGGATGCGGCTGGGTTCATGGGTGACTGTCCTCTCGCTGCCTGAGAAGGATCAGTTCGGAGCCGCTCATCATCATGGCGTCTTTCCCGCCGAATTTCGAGCCGCTAGTATGAAACCCCCCTACTAGCCGTTGGTCGCTTAGGTTTACAAGAAGCTGTATCGATTTTCTAACGATGCCCTCCGCCCCAATAACGGCTCCCTTTAAGTCGGCGGAGATCACATTCTTGGGGTTTCCAAGCCAAACGAGAATCCTGTTATTCATGCTTACCCGCCCGTTTTCCACAACCGCCTCGCCGATTCTCCCGGACACATTCCCATCGAGAGATATCTCGATTTCAATGGGGAGCTCCTTCTGCTTGCACCAGGCAACAATGATATTGGCGCTCCCCTTCCAGCTACCGACCATGTCAACCGGAACCTCCGCGAATGCCGCAGGAAGTTGGGATGAGACAAACATGGCCAGCATGGGTAACAGGAAGTTCTTTGCGGCTATTCGGCACATGTTAGTTATCCTAAAAATAGGGACAAAGCAGGGTCTCCGAAGGGCGTTACCTTCGCCGGCGCTTGGGCCTGACTATCGAGGAGTTTAGCAAAACCACAGGCCTCAGTCACGGGCGCGATCAGCCAGATCATCCCGCAACTAAAGGGCCGGCTTGGGGAGGTATTCCCGGAAACGAAGGGAGACCCCTACGATTTTCTCTATCCCAGGAACACCTTCGGCGGCTGGATGAAGAACTTCCGCGCGCGGCACGGATTGCTACAGAACGAGGTCGCAAAGGCGATAGGGGTCTCGACCGAGACCATCCGGCGCTACCAGGACAACGAATGCAAGCCCGGTAAGCGGAACCTTCCCAAGCTCAGAGCCTTTCTTGGATTGAGCGGAGAGCTGGACCGATACTTTAAATGAGCGCAACTGATCACGCGTTGATCGCCCGTTCAGCCTCGCGCAAGGCGTCGATCATGTCCTCGAAACGCGGCGACGGCGACAGGAACATGGGCTCCATCGCCGCATAGTCGCGGCGCAACTCCGCCAGGCGCCCATCACCTGGAATGAGCCGCAGCGTTCCCGGCACGGCCGTATCATAGTGCGCCCAACTCGATCCGAAGAACTTGCTCTTGTGGGCGCGCACCCGCTCCAGCAAATCGAGACGGGTCGCCATCGCTCGTCCCGCGGGAAGCCGCCACAAAGCCGCGAAGTCGGAGTAATGCCGCGCAAAGCGGTCGCGCAGCGGCTGCGCCGGCGGCCGGTGATATTCAGCATGCAAAATGGTGGCTTTTTCCCAGAACGTGCGCTCGATTTCCAGCGCCACGACTTCGGCGCTGAAATCCAAGAACGCTTCCGGCACGATCTCCGCGACGAGCGGCTTGATCGGATGCTTGCCCGTAGGCCGTTGGTCCGTCAGCGAGCCGAACTCAATCTTCACCACTGGAGCGATGTAGGAGCCCGGCGGAACCGCTTGCGGGTAGGGGAATAAAATTATGTTATGGGCGAGCGGTTCACGGCGTCGAACTCGAAGTTCAACCAACGGCCGCCTCCAGCTCGGGCAGGAATCGCCTACGCACCGCCTCGGCGCAGTCGGCTTCGAGACGCTTCACGCGTTTGCGGCGCTGCTCGACGGAAGGCGCGTCCTCGAGCTCGGCTTCCTTCCATCCCAGTGATGCGGGGCTGAGACCGAGATCGATGTCCTCGGAGAAGCGATTGATCGCGCCAAAGACCTTGGAAAGCGACGTGCCCCCTTTGAAGACGCAATCCGCGCCGAGCTTCGGCGCCGAAAAAACGCGCCCCAAAAGCCAGCAGACCCAGAAATCTTTCTCCACAATGAAGCCGGGCACGCCTTTCCGCTCCGAATAGGTCCGCCAGTAGAGCGCCCGCTCTTTGGCGGGCAGCGAAGCGAGCGACTTCATCAAGCCTTATCCTTTCCAGCGATCAGGCAGAAATACGGATGCATCCAAGCCGGGGCAAGAAGGATGTCCTCCAGCAGTTGGCGGCGGTCCTTCGGCGAGAGCAATCTGCGCAGAGGAGCCACTCTCTCAGGGGAGATGTTGGCCTTGCCGATGAAGCGCAACCCCGCGATCACTAGGCCGGTCGTCCGTCCCGCGGCGGCCATCATACGCGGCGAGGCGCGGCGCAGTTCGACGACTTGCCGTCCAAAACGGATCTTGCGCGGCTTGCCGTCGGTCAGGAAGACCACGCGCGCAGGCACCTGCGCGGAGAGGCGGAGCAAGTTGGCCGCGTAGCCGCCGAACGGCTGCAAACGCACGCGGTCGCGCGCGGCCAGCGCCTTGGCGACGGCCTCGACGGGCGGCGCGATCTCGCCCAGCACAGGATGCCGCCGGGGCCGATGATAAAGCCCGCGGGCCAGCCGCCGCAGGGCGCCGACTCGAGCGAGGCGGGAAAGCGCCTGGTCCACGGCCGCGCGCGTATCGAGATCGAGGAATTGCCCCGCGTAAAACACGGTATCGGCGGGGGCTTGGCGCACCCGCCGCTCAATCCGTTGCGGCGTGCTGTTATCGGATTTAGGTCTAGCCATTACGTCAGATAATATAGCTCCTTTTTCTGACATAATCAATACGTCCGGGCTTAGCGCTGGGTGCCGCGGTGATCACCGAAAAGCACCAGCGGGTTCGCCGTTTATATCAACTAAATGAACAACGGTAATTCGATTTCCTAACAGCCTAAAGCTATACTAGACACGTGAGTAAACATGCATGTGGTGTGGCCGTTCTCCTGACAATCGCGTTCACTGTGTGCGGCGTCATGTTCTACCGCCGCTACGTCGCGCTCTCCACTCCGCCGACGGTGCGCCTTGCAGACGGGGCGGTGTATCCCGAAATGCCGGCCGACGGGACACATCGCTACCTGCGACTCCCGTTGGACCACCACGACCCGACTAAAGGCGCCTTTACTGGCTTCTACATCCTAAGCCCACGGTTCGCGCCTGCCCGCGACGTCGTATTCGTGTTGACCGATGGGCAGCAGGAGTTGGTCGATACTCGACCCGACATGGAATGGTTCACCGACAGACTGGGGAACCTGCCGTACGTCCTCATTGGCAGCCGAGGCCACGCGCCCACGCTCCTGCCCGAAGTCTACAGAAAGGACGGCGCCCTCAATTACGCAGCGGCGATTAACCTGTACGGCTCGGCGCAGCGGGTGGAGGACATCGAGTCCGTTCGACGCGCCATGGAAGCGAAGGGATTGCTGCCACCGGGTGGAAAAATCGACCTCTATGGTGGATCGGGCGGAGGCTTCCTGGTCCAGCAGTACCTGGCGAAGTATGGACGGAACGTGCGCCGCGCGCTGATCGAGTCGAGCGGTGCACCGGATTTGGCGTATAAGCACGGAACAAGCTTTTCGCGAGGTCTGGCGGAGTCGGACCCGCGTGCGGCGGAGCTCTTCTCGCGCATTGTCGCCAGTCGGGGCAACGCTCCCGCTCTCGCCTTCTTGCTGGGGCGGCTGGCGCAGGAACGCCTGGACGGGCAGGAGCTGGTTCGGAGCCTTCTCGAAGACCTTGTTGCGGAGTCCTTCCGGGGGCGGCTGCGACGGTTCCACTACGCGCTGGCGCCTGGCCGGAATTGGATGCTGGTGCGACACCTTATGAGGCTCCCCGCTGAGGACGCCGTCAAGGTGCGCATGTACGAGCTCCTTGGCGCCGACTTGGGACGATATGCCTCCGGATCGCCGCGTCAGGACAATCTAATGTACGAGTGGTGCCTCGAAATATTGGATGACTTCATCAAGGCGGGTTCGGCCGGAGTCATCACGCCGCCGGCAATCTCGCTCGACCGGTCGACCTTCGCTGGAGAAGTCCTTGTCTTCGCGGGCGCACGGGATTCCGTCTTCGGCCCGGAGAGGGGGCTGTGGATCAGCGGCGCTTACCCGCATTCTCGTTTTGCACTCTTCGACGACGTTCATCGGTTGGGCCGGTATCCGGACTATTACCGCCGGTTCCGCGAAGCTTTCTTCACCCATGGGCTGGCCTCGCCCGCAGTAGAGATGTTCTTCCAAGACAAACGCCAAGTCAGACGCTAGTCCGCTGTCGTCCGACAGAGGATTTTTTCACAGCTTCCCCTGCGGGGGCGGGTCGTTCTCCGATGGTGCACCCCACATGCCGACCTGCGGCAAAGACGGTACTGAATCGAGGAGGAGAGTCTGATGCAAACAAAGGACATTCCATGTCGAAGAAAGAAGCAAAGGGTTATTCGGTTGGAGGTCGAGTATGCCCCGACCTCCGAAATTCGGGCCGCCCATGCTCTTGCGATCCTGGTCGATCTTCTCGAGGAGGCGATCGTCAAACGCCGCAAGGAGCAGCGCGGTGGGGAGTCCGGAGATGTTCCGAGTCCCATCAAGGGGGGCAGTTTGTACCTAGAGGGGAACACCGAAAAAGATAAATGAAACCCTGAGTCTTATTCAGACCCAGGGTTTCATGTTCCCCTTTTTAGAGCTGGGGTGACCGAGGGGACTTGAACCCCCGACCTCCTGGTTCACAGCCAGGCGCTCTAACCAGTTGAGCTACGGCCACCGCTATTGCAAGTACTAAGCGGCGCAGTCCCGCCAAAGGCGGGGCGGCCACCGTTAAAGAGATTATATCAATTTCGCCCCACTTCCCGGAGTAGGTCCTTTGACCTAGAGGGGATTGGGCCCTGCGACCCTTACGAAGCCCCGGCCCCGGCTGATACACTATGGAACCCAATGGAAACTTCGCGGCGGATGGCGCTGGCCTTGATCGCGGTCCTGGCGGCTTCCCCGCTTCAGGCGGCCCGTCGGGCCCCGCGCCGGGCGGCTAAAGGCCGGGCGCGCCTGGCGAAATCGCTTAAACCTGCTCCTGCGGACCTCTCTCAAGCCCATGTCCGCAAGGGCCTCGATGGGCTCGACCAGGGGGACTACACCTTGGCCATCGGGGAGTTCAAGTCCGCGCTCAGGCTCAAGCCCTCGAGCGCGTCCTACTTCCTCCTGGGCTATTCCTACTATCAGCGCGGCTTCGCGGGGGGAAAACCGGAGACCGCAGACCAGGAGGACGCCAGGCTCACCGTCGCCGCATACGGCAAGGCCCTGGTCCTGGATCCGGGACTCGACTCTTTGCAGCAGCCCTACCAGCTCTACTATGGCCTGGCCCTCTGCCACGAGGCCCTGGGGCAGTACGAGAAAGCCATCGAGGCCTACCGCAAGGCCTTCATGATGGCCCCCAACAAGCCCATGATCCCGCTTTACGCCGCGCGACTGCGCTACAAGACGGGCGAGATCGCCAAGTCGAGCTCGAACCTGCGCATCAGCCTCGAGCGCGCCAGGCTTCTGGGCAAGCAAAGCGAGCTCATCGAGATGATCAAGACCGATCCTGCTTTCTCCGTGATGCTGCAAAGCCCGGCCCATCAGGAGGTGCTAAAGGAATACGAGGCTCCCAAAACCGCCGAACCTGGCAAGACCTTGGTCGCCCAAAACGGCCAAAAGCCAGCCTTGGGACCGGACCTGAAGGACTCCGTGCGCGATGCCCGCGAGGAGCCGACCAAGGCCGCCCTGCGCGCGCAGGATCAGGCCGTGGCGGGCGAACTCCAGGCCGCCAACGCGGAGTACCGCTTCGTTCACTTCAGGCAGGCCCTGGCCGGCTACGAGAAGACCCTCGAGCTGCAGCGCGGCTCCGGAATACTCAGCCCAAGCCAGGTCGCCTTCGTCTACGAGAGGATGGGGACTTGCCGCAACAAGCTCGGCCTGTCCGAGGCAGCCATAAAGGACTTGAACCGCTCCATACAGGAGCTACCCATCAACGCCTCGGCCCACTACCAGTTGGCCCTGGCCTACTCGGTGCTCGGCCGCTACAACGACTCGATGCGCGCCTTGAGCCAAGCCTTCAAGAGCTCGGTCTCCTCAAGCGAGCTCAGAAAATACATGCTGCTGGCCCGAACCGACGCGGAACTCGAGCCCGTCCGGGACCTGCCTGGGTTCAACAGCGTCCTGACGGGCTACCGCCAGGGTCTGCGCGCCTCCCGCTAAAACCGTTCCGGGCCAATATGTTATGCTCGGGGAATGCCTTTCACCAAGAGAGACGCCCCCGATTGCCGGTGGTGTCCCCACAGGAAAAACTGCCTTTACGAGCTCCTCGGCGATAAGCCGGCCAGGAACGCCTGGCGCCGGATGCGCCTGGCCCACCGCTTCAAGGCCGGCCAGCCCATCTTTCACGAGGGGGCCGGCCCCCAAGGCGTCTTCGTGGTCTGCTCGGGAAATGTCAAGATCTTCAAATCCAGCAGGACGGGGCAGCAACTCATCACGCGCATCGAATCTCCCGGGGACCTCCTGGGCCACGTGACCTTGCTCGCCCGCGAGGGCCCCTACACCGGAACCGCGGAGGCCTTGAACGAAAGCGTCGTCTGCGCGGTCGAAGAGCCGACCTTCCGCGATTTTCTTTCGCGCTTCCCCCAAGCCTCCATGGCCCTCCTGCGCGAACTCGCCCGGGACGTGCGCCGGGGGGAGAACAAGGCCCGAGACATCGCCTTCAAGCCGGCCAAGGGCCGCATGGCGGACATCTTGCTGCGCATGGGAAAGCCGGGCAGGCCCTGCGCCGTGGTGGGGGGGATCAAGCGCAAGGACTTGGCCGAGATGGCGGGCCTCACCGTGGAGACGGCGGTGCGCCTGCTCAGGGCCTTCGAGCTCAAGGGCATCATCGGCAAGAGGCGAAAAGACCTCCTCCTCCTCGATGAGTCCCGGCTCAAGCTGATCGCGGGCGCGGCCAATTAAACCCCAGGTAGGTCCATAGGGCAATATTTATAGGCCCTTTGTTTGGACCTGAGGTCCTACCCCAAGTACCCCAAAGGACCCTGACGGCATTCCCATTTTCAGCCAATACTTCATGAACCTATTTTAACATTGGCGGCTATCGGAGACAACGATGAACATCCAAAGATCGAAATTCTCAGGGATCTTTTTGTTTTTTTCTCTTTTTTACGCTGCCTCGGGGTTTTACTCACGATCCAGCTTCGCTGCCAACAATGTAAAAAGCCGGGGAACTGCCGCTCCTCCCGTCGTTGTTCCCCTGAGAGGAAATATTTCGGTTAATACTGGCAAACCCTCCACGTTCTCTTCCGAAACCGGCGACACGGAACCTATGAAGGAAATAAGGACTGGCATCGAACGGAAAACAACACCAAAACCTAAAACTGTCCACGTGCCGCAAGCGGCCATTCGTAACAGTCCTACCACGGGCAGAAGAGGCCAGATTGACCGAACCGAATGGCGGCCATCGAGAAATAATGCAGGGGATCATCGCGGTTTGAGAGCCGTTCGTGCGGCCGAGCGGGCCGAGCTTGCCGCAGTCGAGGAGTCTCTCCAATTCCTTCAATCTCCTGACGCCGGTAAAGGCGCTGTAACACAAGGTTTTCGCCGACTTTATGATGGAAGCCTGGCAGTAGAGAAATCGGATGAATTCAAGCGACAAAACGCGGCGTTTCCCTCGAATAGAGCCGCCTCTCGGTTTCGGCTTTCCAGGCCAGGCCGAAGAGCGAGAGGGGACATTTTGGAAGCCGCGAGTTCCATTGTTCCATTGACAAGCAACGGCCGTTCTACGAGGCTTGATTTTAGGAATCCGTTTACCGATAATCCAAGGGCCCCGAAGTCTTCGCGAGGACCGCTCAATGATGAAGTGGCTTTGCTGAAATACGCCGCAGCCAATTTCGCCAACGGCTTAACGGCGTTAAGCGACGATATGACCCTCATGGATCGGTTGAAAATGATGCCACCTCCCTTGGAAAGCAGATTGATGACATTGGCGGACAACCTGGATCCGATCAGGAATGCCAGAGATGGGCAGTACACGACCACAATAAAGGCATTTGAAAAATTGATCTTCGCGGTTTTAAATCGTATTACGCAAACTTCGTCATCCCACAGGCCAGATAAGGTCCAAGAGTTGATGGATAAGCTGTCCGGAGCGCTGATGGGCCTCTCTCAGGGAACTTTCAAAAATTCCGTTGAATTTATTTCAGCCGCGGAAAAGAAATTGGCTGCCGTGCAATACGAGGAAAGCTCCATAGCAGCCAAGTTCGTCGGCGCGATCGGGTTTTCTTTAATCATGCTGTCGGCCTTTGACGCCCTTTCAAATCTGATATTCGCGCCGTTGCCGACAGCCTTCAGATGGAGCCTGCTCACGACAACGCATGTCACAGGCTCGTGGCTGGCCCAGGCCCTTCCCTGGGCTCTCGTGAACGTTGGATTGACCTTTATTTCTCTATTGAATAAAGAGAGGTACCATAAGTTTTTCAGCCCGATTAACGACATCCCGCCCCTGGTTCTTTATCCCTTGCTGCCTCTCATGGCTTGGCTCGAGGAGCTCATTTTCAGGTTGGGCTTGATGGGAGGAACTCTCTGGCTCCTAACGGGGATGCTGTCCACGCCCATGCTGCCCGCCACGCTTCTGGCCAGCGTCTTTAGCTCCATCATTTTCGCGAGAGTGCACGGCTATGGCCCTTCAATGCCGCGTTTTATTGGAGGAATGCTATTCGGGTATGTCGCTCTAACACAGGGATACCTCATGGCTTCACTAGTCCACACCTTGAGCAACGCCATACTAATTACACTTTCCACCGTTACCTCGACAGTCCAAAAGCTTGCCGCGCGAAATGTTCCGACACGAACGGTAGAACGAAAGATCAGTTAATTCAAGTCCCGAACAGCCTGTCTCCAGCATCGCCCAGACCCGGCACGATGTAGCCGGACTTGTTGAGCTGGGAGTCGACGGCCGCGGTGTAGATGGGAACGTCGGGGTGGACCTCCTGCACGCGCCTGACCCCGGCCTTGGCGGCGAGCACGGTGACCAAGGCGATCTGCCGGGCTCCGTCGGTCTTCAAGATGCGCAAAGCCTCCACGGCCGAGCCCCCGGTGGCGAGCATGGGATCACAGAGAATAACGAAGGAATCGCTGATCTCCCGAGGCAGGCGGACGTAGTAGCGCACGGGATTTAAGGTCGCCTCGTTGCGGTAAAGCCCGACATGGCCGATGCGCGCGTCCGGGACCAAGTTCAAGAGCCCGGGCAGCAGCCCCAGCCCAGCCCGCAGCACGGCCACCAAGGCAATGGGCTGGTCAGAGTACTCTGCCGAGGCGCTGCGCAGGGGGGTCTGGACCATGGTTTTGCGGGTGCGCAGCCCGCGCAGTGCCTCGTAGCCGAGGATGGCCCCCATCTCGGCCATAAGCGCGCGGAATTCATGGGGCAAGGTGTGCTTGTCGCGCAGGCGGGCAAGCTTCTCACGGGCCAAGGGGTGCTCGCAGACCGTCAGCCGCGCCGTCATGACGGCACTCCGTTCATCTGAGTATCCTCCGTATCAAGGGACGGCGCTTGGGGCGCGACGCCCCAATCTCGAGGCCCGACAAAAAACGCTCGCGGGCCTTCTCGAGCTTGGCGTCGTCTCCTCCGTAGAGCCGGGCCACGGTCTCTCCGGAGCTCACGCGGTCCCCGACCTTCTTCTCCAAATAAATTCCCGCGCCATAGTCGAGCGTATCGTCCATCACTTGCCGGCCGGCCCCCAAGAGCACGGCCGCCTCGCCCACGCCGCGCGCATCCAGCCGCCGCACGTAGCCAGAGCGGGGCGCGGGCGCGGGCGAAGAAGCCGCGGCCTTGGGAAGAACGCCGAAATCATCGGCCACCCGGGGGTCGCCTCCCTGGGCACGGACCATGCGCCTAAACGCCTCGAGGGCGCGGCCGTCGCTCAAGCGGGCCTCGAGGACTCCGCGCGCCTCCTCGAGGCTCCGAGAGGCTCCGCCGAGATAGACCATCCAGCTTCCCAGGGCCAGAAGGCATTCCAAATAATCGGACGCGCCTTTGTCCCCGCGCAAAACCTCGACGGCCTGGCGGATCTCGAGGGCGTTGCCGATAGAACGCCCCAGGGGCTGCTCCATGTCCGTCAAAAGGGCCACGGTCTTGATTCCCAAAAGCTTGGCCGTGGCGACCAAGGCCTTGGCCAGGCCCTGAGCCTCTCCAGGATCCTTGAAAATCGCGCCAGAGCCGAACTTCACGTCGAGGACCAAGGCGTCTAAATCCTCGGCGGCCTTCTTCGAGAGTATGCTCGAGACGATCAAGGGCAGGCAGGGGATGGTGGCCGTGACGTCGCGCAAATGGTAGAGCTTGCGGTCGGCGGGGGCCAAATCCTCGCTTTGGCCGAACATGCAGACTCCGATCTTGGAAACCTGCCGCTCGATCTCCGGCACGCTCAAGCGGACCTTGAAGCCCGGGATGGACTCTAGCTTGTCGAGGGTGCCTCCGGTATGCCCCAGTCCCCGGCCGGACATCATGGGAACGGCCAGACCCGCCGAGGCCAGAAGAGGGGCCAAAGCGATGGAGACGCCGTCTCCGACGCCGCCCGTCGAATGCTTGTCCACGGCCGGAGCGCTGAGACGGCCAAGGTCGAGCCGGCGGCCGGAGGCCGCCATTTCCCAAGTCAGGGCCACTGCCTCGGCCCGGCTCATGCCCCTGCAGCACACGGCCATGAGCCAGGCCGAAAGCTGGTAGTCGGGAGCCGAGCCCCGCGCCGCGGCCTCGGCGATGAAGCGGAGCTCCTCGGCGCCGTGGCGCCCGCCGTCGCGCTTCTTGGCGATGAGATCGAGCAGCCTCATCGCGAGGGGAGGCTTTTTAGGAGCTCTTCAATGACAGGGGCCAGTTTCCCGGACATCTTTTGCCCCAAAGCCAGCACCTCGGGATGGCTCAGCGCCGAGGCCGTGAGACCGCTGGCCATGTTGGAGACCCAGCACAAGGCCAGGACCTTGACGCCTTGCTGGCGGGCCACAAGAACCTCGGGGACCACGGACATGCCCACCACGTCGGCGCCGAACCTGCGGAAGGCGCGGATCTCGGCCGGGGTCTCATAGGACGGCCCGCTTACAGCCAGGTAGATCCCTTCCCGAGCCGGGATTTTTCTTTTGCGGCACGCGGCCATGGCCCGGCGGCGCAGGGCGAAGTCGTAGGCGTCGGCCAGATCCGGGAACATCTCGCCGAAGGGAGCCTGGTGGAAGCCGCGCAAGGGGTTAGCACCCATCAAATTGATATGGTCCTTGAGCACGGCCAAATGGCCCGGCTTGAGCGCGGGACGCACCGAGCCCACAGCCGAGGTCAGGATCAAGGTCTTGAGCCCCAAACTCGCCAGGACCCGCACCGGAAGGGCGACGGCTGCCATGGAGTGGCCCTCGTAATAATGGAAGCGGCCTTGGAGGACCGCGACCTGGGAGCCGCGATAGCGCCCAAGGATGAGCTTGCCCTCGTGCCCGGCCACGGTGGCCCGCGGAAATCCCGGGATTTCCGAACAGGAAATGGCGCGGGACTCCTCGAGGGGAGGAACGGCGCTCGAGAGGCCGCTGCCCAGGATCACTCCCGCGACGGGGCCGGCTCCGGGAGAAAGCGCCAGTATGCGCTCGCGCGCTGCGCGGATCTGCTCGAGGTATTTGTCGGCGTCCATAACTGCGCGATTACTCTAGCAAATTTGACTTGACGATTCGGGGCCGGATATGGATAAATGAAGCCCATGCAGATCCAGAATCAAGGCGATTGCGCGCGGAAAAAATCGAAATTCTGGAGAGCCTTCCTGGCCCTCGATGTGGCCTTGATCGGGGTTTTCGTGGGGGCCATCGGCTTGCAGGCCTACCGGCATTGGGGGACCGGCCGGACGCCGGAGCCCCAGGCCGCGCCGGAGGAACTCAAGGACAGCGTAAGCGCCTCTCCCGCCCCAACGGTTCCCACCACCAAGACCGCGCCCAAAGCCCAGGCCAAGCGCAGGAAAGCCCCGGCCCGCGCCCAAGCCCGTCCAGTCAAAAGCCGCGTAAAGAAGCAGCTCCTGCCCAAACCGAGCCTACGCAAGAAGGCTTGAGCCCCCAAGTTGCGTGGGTCCCGCTAATTTAATAAAATAGGCTCGTGCCCGCCTCGACCGCCAGCGCGACGGACCTCAAAGCCCTGACCCGCCATTTGCGCGCCGACATCATACGGATGATCGAGGCTGCGGGAAGCGGGCATCCGGGCGGCTCCCTTTCCATCATAGACGTCTTGGTCGTGCTCTACGCCAAGTTCCTCAACCACGACCCCAAGAACCCGGCCTGGCCGGATCGGGACCGGGTGATTCTCTCCAAAGGCCACGGCTGCCCGGCCCTGTACGCGGTGATGGCGCATGCCGGATACTTTCCAAAAGAGAATTTGATGACCTTGCGCAAGTTCGGCAGCCCCTTGCAGGGCCACCCGGACCGTCTAAGACTTCCCGGCATCGAGGTTTCCACGGGCTCTTTGGGCCAGGGGCTCTCCATGGCCACCGGCATGGCCCTCTCCGGCAAACTCGACAAGAAGGACTACCGGACCTACTGCGTCCTGGGTGACGGAGAGCTCCAGGAGGGGCAGTGCTGGGAAGCCATCATGTCGGCCCCCAAGTTCAAGCTCGACAACTTGATCGCCATCGTGGACCAGAACAACGGACAGATAGACGGCCCCGTCAATGAAGTCATGGACATCGAGCCCCTCAAGGACAAGTTCGAGAGCTTCCAGTGGGAAACCCAAGCCATAGATGGCCATGACCTGGGGCAGATTGAGGCCGCCCTAACGCGGGCCCGGCAGGGGAAGGGCAAGCCCCAGGCCATACTTGCCAAGACCATCAAGGGCAAGGGAGTCTCCTTCATGGAGCACAACATCGGCTGGCACGGCGTGGCCCCTAAAAAGGAAGAGGCCGACAGGGCGGTCGGGGAAATTCACAATGGCGAAAGCCACTAGGGAAGCCTTCGGAGAAGCCCTCCTCGCCCTGGGCGAGAAAAAGCCCAACCTCGTGGTTCTGGACGCGGACCTCTCCAAGTCCACCATGACTTCAGCCTTCGCCAAGAAATACCCCGAGCGGCATTTCGAGCTGGGCATCGCCGAGCAGAACATGATCGGGATCGGGGCCGGGATGGCCCTGTGCGGAAAAATCCCCGTGGTGACGAGTTTCGCCTGTTTCCTCGCGGGACGCCTGGAAACCATCCGGGTCTCGGCCGCCTACAACCGCACCAATTTGAAGCTCGTGGGCACCCACGCGGGGCTCGGGATCGGCGAAGACGGCAACTCCCAAATGGGCTTGGAGGACGTGGGCGCCTTGAGGGCCCTGCCGCACATGACGATTCTCCAGCCCGCGGACGCGCTCGAGACCAGGCAAGCCGTGGAGTGGATGATCGCCCACGAAGGGCCGGTGTATTTGCGCCTCACTAGACAAAAAATGGAGGATTGCCACGCCCCGGATTACCGCTTCCAGCCCGGCAAGGCCGACGTCCTCTGGGAGCCGGATGCCAAACCCAAGCATTTCCAGGCCACGATTTTCGCAAGCGGCGGACCCGTTCCTCACGCATTGAAAGCGGGCCGGGAGCTTCTGGCCCGGGGATTTAGCGTCCGAGTGGTCAACGCCTGCAGCCTCAAGCCCTTCGATCGCGAAGCCGTGGCCCGGGCCGCCTCGGACAGCCAGCGACTGGTCACGGTGGAGGACCACAACGTCAACGGGGGGCTCGGAAGTGCGGTGTGCGAGGCCGCGGCCGAGCTCGGGCTGGGAGTCCCGGTCCTGAGGCTAGGCGCCCATGACTTCGGAGAGTCCGGCTCTTGCGAGCAGCTCTACGCCAAGTACGGCCTGTCCTCGGCCCATATCGTTGAGGCCTGCCTCAAGAACCTCTAATCCCTTTCCCAGCGCCTCCACTGCTCCCAGGTCAGGAAGGAAAGCACGACCCCCGCGAAGATCGCGGCGAAGAGCCCGGCCTCAGCCTCGATCACGGCAGCATCCCCGAGGCGAAATAAAACGTGAGCCTGCCGGATATTTCGCCGTATTTGTCCCACAGAAGCGCTAAGTCCGGCCCGTGGTCCAGGATGTTGAGGCGCCTGTCCAACACCACCCACTCGTTCTGATACTGGCGGCTTACTTCCAAGACATTGATCACTGTTGTCATCCTCGACATTTTGAAATGTCCTTGGCGCCGTTGCGGCGCCTTGAACATCTCGGCACTGCATTTTTAACATTCCCGTGTTGAAATAATGTTTCCGAGGTTTTAAATGATTGTTACAGGGGCCGTAGGGCCTACCAGGAGGGGGGGACCTAAGGCCCTGTCGTAGGGGGTCCTCTTCCGGTATGCTAATAGAGGTTCCCATGGAACTTCTCGATGACGAGAAAACGCGGGATTTCTCATTCCTGATCCTGGCCTTGGCCCTGCACCTCTGCGCTCTTTGCGCCGGCAAGGGCCTGCGCTGGGACGGGCCGCCCCAGCGCGCCCCGGAAAGCTCGCTCCCCATCGAGCTGGCGGCGGCGCTTCCTCCGGAAGCTCCCCAAGCCCAGCCGCAGTTGGCTCCAGTCGCCGCCGCGCCGAAGCCCCGCTCGCCGCTCAACCTCAAGCGGGGCGGAAAGATCTCTCAAAAAACCCATCCTCTTAGCGCGGAAAGGAGAAGGCTCCTTTCCGCGCTGAGGCAGGAGCGCCTGGCGCGCGAGAACGAGATGCGGGCTCTGCGGGCAGCCGAAATCCGCGAACAAGTCCGCCTCATGGCCGAGCGCCGGGCCCAAGCCCAAGCCAGAGAGGCCCTGCGCAAGGCCGAGATATCCCAGGAGCTCGCAGCACTCAAGGAGCCGGAAACAGCTTTGACGCAGGCTCCGCAGGAGCCTGCGTCTGGCCGCGGTGTCGTTACCGGAGAGCCGGCCGAAACGCCGGACGCCGGCGAAGGCGCGCTTACGGATTTTCCCAACGCAATCCCCAAGGGAGACAGGTACGGCGGCCCTGCCGGGCTTGACGCCGTCAGTTGGTCCTTGGATGGGCCCTTGGGCAGCCGGCGCCTGCTCAAGAGGGCCGTGCCCGAAAGCCCGGAGTGGCTGGCGCGAAGAGGCCTCGAGGTCTCGGTCGAGATCAAATTCCAAGTCCGCGAGGACGGCAGCGTCAAAAGAGGGGCCGTCATCAAGAAAACCTCGGGATTTCCCGAGGTGGACCGCCGAGCCCTGGACGCCTTGAGGCTATGGAAATTCGAGCCCCGCAACAGCCGGGCTTCCGAAACGGCCCAGCCTTGGGGCGTGGTCACTTTCCGATTTCTCATCTCATGAAGACATGCCCGGAGGAAGCTCTCATAATATTCGCGATCACGCTGGCGGTCTATCGGCCGACAGCCATACAAGCCGAGACTTGGCAGAGCCTGCGCATGGAAGCCTCGGCCGTGATGGGAGAGCTTAAGTACCAGCACGGAGACTTCTCGGGCGCGCGGGAAACTTTCCGAGATTCCCTGCGCTCGAGCACTATGCTCATGAATCCCCAGGACCAGGTCATGGCCCTCGATCTTTACCGCAGCGCCGAGCTGGCCGCGCGGGAGCGCAACTACAAGGCGGCTAGGGAGCATCTCGAGATTCTGCTCAGCCGCTATCCCGACTCGCCCTGGACCCTCAAGGGCCGCGCGCTCCTCGACCAGCTTGCCCCGGACCTCGACAAGAAGCCGCAGCCCTCCCTCGAGGAGCCTCTTGAAGCCTCCGAAACCCCCGAGCCGCTCCTCGGGCGCATACAGGCCGCGGTCAAGCAAGGTGCGGCGGAGGAAGCCCTCCAGCTCTGCCGGGAATTCGCCGGCAATTTCCCGGCCCACCGGGCCAAGGACGAGATCCGGGTCCTGGCCGCGGCCCTGCACCTGCGACTGGGCCGGGCCGCCCAGGCCGCGAAAATCCTGGAGTTCGCGGCCAGGCAAAGCCCGAGCCCGGAGCTCAAGGCCCAGGCGCGCTACCTGTTGGGCGCAAGCCTATTCGCGCTCGGACGTCACCAGGAATTGCTCGAGGCCCTTCCCCTGCCCGGACATGGGGAACTCTCGAGCCAGTGGACCGCTTCCGCGCTTCTCTGGAGGGCGGCGGCCGAGGAGAAGCTGGGAATGGACGGCGCGGCCGAGGAGCATTACGAGCTGGTCTTGAGGCTCAGCACCTCCTCGTCCGCCAAGGCCTATGCCTGGGCCGCCGTGGCGCGCCGGCGCGAGAGGCGGGGGGACATCCCGGGGGCCCAGGCGGCGCTCGCCGCCGCCGCCCATGAGGCCAAAGCCGCCGGCCTGGCCGAGCTCACCCCTCCTCTAGAGCTCGCCGAGGCGCATCTGCTCTACGGCCGGCGCAGGCTCGCCGAGGCCGGGGCGCGCTACCTCGCCTTCGCTGGAAAACACCCGGCCCACCCTCAAGCCTCGCTCGCTCTGTACCAAGCCGGGCTCTCGCTCAAGCGCCTCGGCCGACTCCAGGAGGCCGTGGCCGCCTTCGAGGAGCTCCTCGAGAAAAACCGGGACTCGGTTTATGCCGCCGAGACCCATCTCCAGTTGGGCCAAATTTACACCGAGATGCGCTCGTCCGAGCAGGCCGTGGCGGAGTACCGCCGGATGGGGCAGGCGGGAGGCAAAGCCGGCGCCAAGGAGTCCCTGCTCCTGGAGGCCCAGGTCCGATACAACCGCAAGGATTGGGCCCAGGCCATCCCTCTTTACCGCAGATTCCTGGCGGAGAACCCCGCGGACTCGCGGCGGGGGGAAGTGGAGGAACTCCTGATCGCCTGCTATTGGCAGCAAGACAAGGAGAACCCCGATCTCTTCAAACTCATCGAGCTCCACCCGGAGAGCCCGCTCGCGGCCCCGGTCCGCTTGGAGGCGGCGGCCCAGTCGTACAAGAAGGGCGACTACCAAGGCGCCGCCCAAGCCTGGCTGGCGTTTCTCAAGAGCCATCCCAAAAACGCCCTTTCGCGCGCTGCTTGGCTGGGACTGGCCAAGGCCCGGGCCAAACTGGGGGATAAGGAGAAGGCCCTGGCCGCCTATGAAAAATCGGTCTCGGGCTATCCGCCCTCCCAGGAAACTCCCGGGGCCTGGTACCAAATAGGCCTTTTGAGGGAATCCCTGGGCCGAAAGGACGAGGCCCGCAAGGCCTACGCCGCCCTCGCGTCCCAGAAGCCCGCCAAGGACCCGAGCCGGCTCAAGGGCCTCATGCGTCTCGGGCTTTTCTACGAGCTCGACTCCAAGGCCGACCAGGCTCTGCGCTTGTACAAGGAAATCGCGCGCCTGTCTCCAGAGGATTCGCCGCTTTACGCCGCCGCGTTCAAGCGCGTCGAGAAATTGGCCCGGCCCGGAGGGGCGGAGGCTCTCCTTTCCCTTCATTGAAATAGCGGCCCTTGCGCGAAAAGGACCGGCCTTCTATACTTCCAAGCTATGAAGCCCCCGAGGTTTTTCTTCGCGCTCGCGAGCCTGGGCCTAGCCCTGCCGCTCCGGGCCCAATTCGGGCCTCCCCCGGGCATGCCCCAGGGCCCTTTCAACGACGAGACCTGGATCGCATTCTCGCGCGACGGGCTCACGTTCGAGGGCCGGCGCAGAATTTTGCGCCAGGCCTCGGTTCCCGACCTCGCGGTATTGAGGGACGGGCGGATGCTCGTGTACTTCGTGGATTTCTCCGACCCGCGCTCCCCCGAGGGCTTGGGGCTGGCGGTTTCCGAGGACGGGGGCAAGAGCTTCTCGAGAAGAAGAGCGCGCATCAAGGCCCTCTCTGCCCTCAAAGCCGTGGATCCCGACCCGGTCGCGCTCGAGGATGGGCGCGTCCGGCTATACTATTTCGCCTCGAGCCCTCCTCCTCCCGGGCAGGGGCCGCGCGATCCGGCCCTGGCCGAGGGACCGCATGAGGTTCGCTCGGCCGTTTCCAAGGACGGGATGAATTTCGAGGAGGAGCCGGGCCTGCGCTTCAGCCACGAGGGGCTGACCGACCCCGACGTCGTGCGCCTGCCGAGCGGGGCCTGCCGGATGTATTTCCCGGTCCATGCCGGGCCCGACCGGGGGCGAGTGCTCTCGGCCAGTTCCAAGGACTGCCTGTCCTTCTCCAGAGACCCCGGGGTTCGCTTTCCGGCCCCCGGCATCCCCGGAGCCCTGGTCCTTCCCGACGGCCGGGTGCGGCTTTACGTGAACGGGCCGGGGGGCATTCTCGCCTTGATTTCCCGGGACGGCCTCGCTTTCCAGGCGGAGGGAGTGGCCGTGCGCTCCAACCCCGGGGAAGGGCTCATCGCCGACCCCGGCCCCGCGCGCCTGGCGGACGGGACGTACGCCCTGGTCTATAAGAAGAGGCCCTTCCTTCCATGACAGAAATGAGCCTGGCCCAGATGCTGCGCACGAGCGTGGCCATGCCGATACTGTTCGTTCTTTCCATCATAGTCCTGGCCCAGGCCTTGGAGCGGCTCTACGTGTTTTGGGTAGCGCAGCGCATGCCGCACTCTCTCTGGGAGCGGATCAAGAATTGCCTGGAGGCGGGAGACCTGGCGGAAGCCTTGGGAGTCTGCCGCTTCTCGCGCGAGCCCATGGGCGAGGCCTTCGAGCGACTCTTGAGCCTGCCCGAGCCCGACACCGAGGCGCTCATCGAGGCCTTCCAGCTCCATCGCCAAAGGATGCAGATGGCCTTGAGCCGACGGGTCGGCCTGTTCGGCACGGCCAGCTTCATCTCTCCCTTGATTGGCCTCATGGGCACCGTGCTCGGCATCATGCGCGCCTTCCACGACCTCTCGGTGGCCGGGGCGGGGGGGCCGGCCGTGGTCGCGGCAGGAATCTCGGAGGCCTTGGTGGCCACGGCCGCCGGGATCGGCGTGGCCGTGATGAGCGCTGTGTTCTACAATTACTTCACCCTTTCCGCGCGCCAGCGCCTGAGCACCGCGGACCTGTGGGTTTTCGAGCTGGCCGGGCTGCTTTCCCGAACGCGCCAAAGAGGAGAGAGGCCGTGAGCCTCCCGTTTTCTCATGCCGAGCCCCTGCGCGAGATCAGCGACGTTAACATCGTTCCCTTGGCGGACGTCTCCTTGGTGCTCTTGATCATCCTCCTGCTCCTGTCTCCGATGATGACTCAGTCCATGCTCCAGGTCAAAACCGCAGGCCGGCCCGCCCGGGCCCCGGCGGAGCTCTCCTCGGCTCCGCCAGCGCCCCAGGACGCGGAGCCGGTCCTGTCGGTCTCGTTGACCCCGGAAGGCCTCCAGGCGGGGGGCAGGAGATTCGCCGGCCCCGGCGAGCTGCGCCAATTCCTGCAGGCGGAGCTCGCGCGGCG
The DNA here is from genome assembly GCA_016218575.1 of Elusimicrobiota bacterium. Classification (NCBI taxonomy): domain Bacteria; kingdom Pseudomonadati; phylum Elusimicrobiota; species Elusimicrobiota bacterium. The sequence goes on along the minus strand of JACRDN010000019.1, from coordinate 401,847 downwards.
CGCCGAGCGCAAGGTGTTCTTGACCCCGCACCTCGACGTGCCCCACGGCCAGGTCCTGCACACCCTTGAGCTAATCAAGTCCTGCGGAGCCGAGTCCGTGGCTTTGGTGCAGACCGAGGATCCCTCTGATAATGGCCCAATACCCCCTGCTCAAGCTCCGGCAGAGCCAAACTGAAGCCGAGCCAGTGACCGATGTCAACATCATCCCGGTCATCGATATTTCCTTGGTTCTGCTTGTCATCCTATTCGTGACGGCACCCCTTCTCTCCTATCCGAACTGGCCCATCCATCTGCCCGGGACCCGCTCCGCGGCCTCTAGCGAGGACTCGATCGCCGTGACCTACACCCGGGAGGGACGGCTCTCGGTCCGCGCCGAGGAGACGGATTGGGCGGGGCTAAACCAAGCCTTGAGGGCCGAGATCGAAAAACACCCAGAGGCCGCGGTGCTTCTGCGAGTGGACAGGAGCGTGACCTACCGCTTCGTCCAGAGGCTGCTCAAGGCCGCCAAGGCGGCCGGGGCCAAGCGGATGGCCATGGCCACCGAGCCTCGGCAATGACCTTTTTTCTCCTCTCGGCGCTGGCTTGGGCCGCGGTCCGGGCCCAGGCCGGAAAAAAACCGCCAGAGACCGAGATGAGGGAGGAAATCCAGGTCAAGGGAAAAGCCTCCGGGCCGCGGCTAGACTTGCCGGGACCAAGGCCCAACGAACCCCTCGTGGACGAAGTGATCCGCTCCCTCGAGATATTGCGCTCGCCCGCGGAGTCATTCGCTCCGGAACTGGAGGCCAGCCCCCAGGACTCGCGAGAGCCGTTTCCCGGGCCGCCGTTCCTGGCCTTGAGGCCCGAAGCCGTGACTCTTCCTCATAATAGCTGGACCTTCCAGGTGTTCGAGGGCCGCACTCCCGTGTGGGAGACGAGCGGCCAGGGCAGTCTCGCCGAGGCCCTGGAATGGGACGGCTACAGCTCGGGAGGGAGCCTCGCCGTCAAGGTAAGTCGAAGCTACCATTTCAAGTTCCACGGTAAAAAGGGCGGAAAGGATTTCATCCTGGCCAGCCGCCCCGTCTCCTTCAAATCCCTGGAACTCAGGGATCCCTTGGGCCGAAGCCGGTTTGAAATCGCGACCTCGGCGCTATTTGCGGCGGGCAAGGCTGAATTTGGCCCCGGCGCCGCCGTGTATCTCGAGGCCCTGGCGGACCGCCTGAGGCTGGCCGGCCGCTACTCTCTTCGCCTCCACCACGAAGCGCCTCATGGCCGGCTGGCGCGGGGCCGCGCGCGCCTGCTGCAGCACTACCTCGCAAGCAAACTCCTCGTCAATGCCAAGCGCCTGCGCCTCGAAACGGAAGAACCCGGCGAGAGGGGAGCGGCATTGACGTGCGAGGCTCAATGACCCTCCACCTCGAAAGCCCCGGGGATGTGGTTGATGCGGCCTGACTCAATCGCGATCACGTCGAAGCGCGCGAGGGTGTCGTCTGCAATCCCGCGGGATTGCAGATAGAGGAGAGCCGTCTTTATTATTTTTCTTCTCTTGGCCGGGCCCACCGTCTCCTCCGGGGCGCCGAAGCGGCAGTCCGAGCGGGCCCGGACCTCGACGAAGACGATGGCCTCCCCGTCCTGGGCGATGATGTCGATCTCTCCGAACCTGCCGCGGAAATTCCTATCGAGTATCTCGTAGCCGAGCCCCGTCAAGTAGCGCGCCGCCGCCGCCTCGGCCTCGGCTCCGGCAGAGCGGCTCACGGCGCGCGGCGCGCCGCAAGCAGGGCTCTCACCGGCTCGAAAGTGGCGCGGTGGGCCGGACTCGGGCCCAAGGCCTCCAAGGCCTTGACGTGCTCCGGGGTGCAGTAGCCCTTGTGCCGGGCCAGGCCGTAGCCGGGATAGCGGCGGTCCAAGCGCCTCATCCAGCGGTCGCGAACGACCTTGGCCACCACGCTGGCGCACGCGATAGCCAAGGAGAGATCGTCGCCGCCCACTATGGCCATTTGGGGCCGGGCAAGTCCCGGTATCGCCTTGTCGCCGTCCACCAGGACCAGGGCGTCCCCTGGAAGGCGCGCCGCGGCCCGGCCCATGGCGGAGAGGGTCGCGGCCAGGATATTGTCCGTCTCGATGCGGCGGGGGAAAGCCCAAGCCAGGGAAATGGCCGCGGCTCGGGCGCGGATGAGTGGAAAAAGGGACTCACGGCGCTCGGCGGAGAGAATCTTGGAATCCCTCACCTCGGCCAGGGCCCCGAGGCCGCCAGGGCCAAGCCCGACGGCCGCCACGACCACCGGGCCGGCCAAGGGGCCTCGGCCGGCCTCATCGACGCCTATCAGCAGTTTCCGGCCGCGCCCGCGGCGAATCCTATCATCGAAAGCGCGCAGCCCCCCTGGGCCCAAGGCCGCTTAATAAGCGGCCGCCGCCACCGCCTGGGCCAGGCCCTGAACCGGAGCGGAGCGGGTCTTGGAAACGGCCGCCGGCTGGGCGGACTGGGACGGGGCTTGCCTTGCGGAAGCCTCCCCCTTGGGGCTCTGGGGCGCGGAACCGGAAGCCGGAGGAGGAACGGAGGAGGAGCCGGAAGACTTCTCGGAGTCCTTGCCGCCAGCGGGGCGCGAGTCCTCTTCGGCCAGGCGAGCGGCTTTCCCGGTCAAAGCGCGCAGGTAATAAAGCCTGGCGCGGCGCACGCGGCCGCTTTTGACAAGCTCGATCTGCGCGATATGGGGAGAGGAAACCGGGAAGGTCCTTTCCACGCCCACTCCAAAGGAAACCTTGCGCACCGTGAAAGTCTGGGACGCGCCGCTTCCCCGCCGGCTGATCACGGTGCCCTCGAAAGCCTGTACGCGCTCGCTGTCGCCTTCGATGACCTTGATGTGAACCCTGACCGTGTCCCCGGGCCGAAACTCGGGAACGGATTTCTTCTTGTCCAACTGTTCTGCCGCCATCTTCTCCTCCGTCACTGTTTGATTGTGCTGATGCGATTTCCCGGCAACAAATCGGGCCGCTTCTTGAGAGTCAGGCGCCTGGAGGCGCGCTCCTTCCAAGCCGAGATTTTCCCATGGTCCCCGGAGAGAAGGACTCCCGGGACCTTCCTGCCCCTCCAACTCCGGGGCCTGGTGTACTGCGGATGCTCTAGGCCGGGGAGGGAAAAGGACTCGCATCGGACCGTCTCCTCGCTCTTGAGCACGCCGGGGATAAGCCGGACCGCGGCGTCCGCCACGACCATGGCGGGAAGCTCGCCTCCGGTCAAAACGTAGTCCCCTATCGAAATCTCCTCGTCGAAAAGGCTCGACAGCCGCGCATCCACCCCCTCGTAATGCCCGCAGACCAGGATCAAATGGCGCTCCTTGGACAGGCGTTGGGCGGCGCGGGCGCTGAAGGGGGCCCCATGCGGGGACAGGTAGACCACCCAGCTCGAATGCTTGGCCACGCTCTTGATGGCGGCCGCGACCGGACCGGCCTTGAGCAGCATGCCCGGCCCGCCGCCGTAGGGCCTGTCATCCACGCGCTTATGCTTGTCGCGCGAAAAATCCCGCGGGTTCGAGAATCCGAAGCTCACCAAGCCTTTCTCCCGAGCGCGGCCCATGATGCTGGAGGCAAGGACCTCCGCGAACATAGGCTTGAAAAGCGTGATGAAATCTATTTTCATGACCCTGGGCGCTCCGTTCGGAGCATCAGCTTACCTCCACAATCGCCCTTTTTCCAGCCTTGGCGGCCGCGGCGAAAACCAAGGTTCTCACCGCCTTGATCACCTTGCCCTGCTTGCCGATGACCTTCCCCTTGTCCTCCTCAGCCACCTTGACCTGGAAAGTCGCGACACCGTCGTGCTCGAACTCATGGATCTCGACCTTGTCGGGATGATCGGCCAGCCGCTTGACCAGAAAGTCGACCAGATCTTTCATGGAGTGGCCTCGCCTCCTACGCCGCCGGGGCCTTGACAGCCGCTTGGACCAAGTGCGCCACCGTCTCGGAGGGGAGGGCCCCGTTCTTGATCCAATGATCGAAGCGTTCCTTTTTGAGCTGTATCTTCTTGGCCGCGCTCTGGGCCCTGGGGTCATAAGAGCCGAGAACCTCCAAGGGTTTGCCCTGCGCGCCGCGGGCTTTCTCGATGGCGACCACGCGGTAATAAGCCTGCTTGGGCTTTCCCGTCCGCTGCAACCTGATGACTACTGCCATTTTTTCTCCTCCCTATCCACTTCCTTGCGCAAGGCCCGCAGGGCCTCCGGAATATCCGCGGCCGCGAAAACGGCGCTGCCCGCGACTAAGCTGTCGGCTCCAGCCCGGGCCGCCGCAGAAATCGTGCTCAAATTAATCCCGCCGTCCACCTGGAGCCAGCAGTCAAGGCCCTTATGGTCTATGGCGCGGCGCAAGAGCTCCACTTTGGAGAGCATGGAGTCCAGAAACTTGGCGCCCCCGAAACCGGGTTCCACGGTCATGACCAGGGCCAAGTCCATCTCGCCCAGAAATTCCAGCAAAGCCTGCGCCGGAGTAGCGGGCTTGACCGCGAGCCCGGCCTTGGCGCCCTGGGCGCGAATCTCCCGCAACAGGGGCCTCGGGTCCGGGCAGGCCTCCAGGTGGAAGGTGATCATGTCGGCCCCGGCCTTAATGAACCAGGGCGCGGCCTTCTCGGGATTGGCCACCATGAGGTGGGCGTCCACATAGACGGGCCCGAGGCGCTTGATCGCCCGCACATGGTCTGGCCCGAAGCTGAGATTGGGCACGAAATGGCCGTCCATGACGTCCACGGAGACCCACTCGACCCCGGCTCCGCGGGCGATCCCCACCAGCTCCCCCAGCCGCGAGAGGTCGGCCGCCAGGAGCGAGGGGACGATTTGAACCGTCTTGCGCGAGGAGACCATGGTCAAAGATCCCGCTCCTCGGCCAGTATCCCGTTCAAGAAAATCTTGAGGCGAGCTCCCCCGGTTTCCTGGAGGGGCAGGTCTATGCGCGTTCCCGGCTTGCGCAGGCCGTTGAAAAGCTCCCTTTCCCCGTATTTGTCCACCACCACGATGCGCACCAGGCTCTGGGAGCCTCCCTTGGGAAGCTCATAGCTGAAGGTCCTGGGCGCGACGCCCTCGGAGCCCTGCTTCTCGCGGCCGCTCACCACGAAGGAAACCTTGCTGCCGGAGCCGAGCACGGCGTCGGGCGCCGGGCTCTGGCTTAGAATGACGCCGTTGGCGAACAAGGAGCCCATGTCCTTGGCGACGGAAATCGAGACTTGGTTCTCCGTGGCCCACTCCTGGGCCTCGCCCACGCCCTTGCGCAGGAAATCCGGCATGAGCAGCACGCCCTCGGGCGCGGGGCCACCCGAAACGACGACGTTGACCAGGCTGTTGCGTTCGACGCTGGCCTCCGGCCTGGGGTCCTGGGAAAGCACTATGCCCTTTTCCTGGCGGACGGAGTAAGCCTCGCTCATCTCGCCCAGAAGGAGCTGGGCCTGCCTTAGGAGAAGCTCGGCATTGCGCAGGGGAAGCCCGACGAGGCTCGGCGTGAGCACTGTCTCGCCGCCTTGGCTCACCACGACCTTGACGATCTTGCCCTCGCGCACCACGGTTCCCGGCGGCGGCTCTTGGCGCACGATGGAGGAGATGGGAACGCGGCTGTCGAACTCGACCGCGTCCTTACGCAAGCCCATGTTGAGGGGGGAAACCATGTCCAAGGCCGCGGCCAGGGACTTCCCCTTCAGATCGGGCACCGTCTGAATCTTGCGGCTATGGATCACTCCTGCCAGCCCCCATTGGAATAAATAATAAGCCGCCGCCGCGGCCACGAAAAAAGCGACGCATGCCTCCCAGGCCCGAATCATTCAAGCTCCCGCCTTAATAGGCAAAAAATCACCCGCCCCCAAGCGGAGGCCGTTAAGAAAATCCGCGGCGCTTATCGGCTTTTTTCCCTCAGGCTGAACTGTGAGAAACCACAGGCAGCTGCTACCATTGCATTGTATCAAAAAACCCTTCCCGGGTTCAACGCGAAGAATGGTGCCGGGAGCCCGGGAGCCGCGCTCCTGGGAAAGGACCGTCTTCAGGACCAAAATCCTGAGACCGCCGGAGGGACGCTCCAGATCCAGGTAGGCCCGAGGCCAAAGGCGCATTCCCCGCACGAGATTGTGGATTTCCCTGGCCTCCAGGCCCCAGACGATGCGGGCGTCCTCCCTGTCAATGAGGGGAGCCAGGCTCGCGGGACCTGACTGTGGCTCGCGGCGGATCCTGCCCGCCGCGAGCTCGGCCAATCCCTCCTCGAGAGCATCGAGCCCCAGGGCTTTCAAACGCTCCATGAGCGAAGCCGCGTCCTCGTCCGGGCCGATCTCCAGCTCGCGCTTGAGAAAAATCGGGCCGGTGTCGAGGCCCTCGTCGAGCCAAAACAAGGTCACGCCCGTCCGCGACTCCCCGCGGACCAAGGACCACTGCACCGGAGCCGCGCCGCGGTGCCTGGGAAGCAGGGAAAAATGCACGTTCAAGGTGCCGAGCCGCGGCAGGGCCAGGACCTGGGGCTTGAGCATCCTGCCGTAAGCCACGGCCACGCCGAGGTCCGGCTTGAGCTCCTTGGCGAGGTCCCACAGCTCGGAGGAGCTGGCGGGGGCAAGAACTGGCAGGCCCAGCTCAAGGGCCTTGGCCTTGACCGGCGTCGGCGCCGTCTTCAAGGAACGCCCAGCCGGCTTATCGGGCTGGGTGACCGCGGCCAAGACCGTTTCCCTGCGGGCCAGGAGCTCGAGGTAGGGCACCGCCGTCTGCGGGGTGCCATAGAACAAAACCTTCATAAAATCGGTGAGGCCGCGAAGAAGATCAGCTCCAGTTCTTCTTGAGATCTTTGATAATCGACATGACCTTGAGCTTATGGACGAAGTCGAGCCTGTCGATGAAGAGCTTGCCGTCCAAGTGGTCTATCTCGTGCTGAAAGGCCCTGGCCAACAGACCCTCGCCAGCCATTTCGCAGGGGAGTCCCCGGGCGTCGAGAGCCCGCACTCGCACCGCCGAGGCGCGCTGAAGCTTGGCGTACACCCCGGGCACGGAGAGGCAGCCCTCCTCCTCTAGAATTTGGCCTCGGCTCGAGAGTATCTCCGGATTGATGAGCACCAAGCGCTGGTGCTTGCCTCCGGGCCTGACATCGATGATGGAAAGCCTCAGATCCAAGCCCACCTGGGGGGCGGCCAGGCCGACTCCGTTGGCCGCGTACATCGTGGCCCACATTTGCTTGAGGATGGCGGGAAGCTCCGGCTTGAGAGCCTCGTAATCCACCGGCTGGCAGGTCTTTTTCAGGACGGTTTCCCCATGCTTGCAAATCCTTAGGATGGGCATGGGGCGACGCGGCGAGCCCTTATCCTTCCTGGCGGCGAATGAGCTCGAGGACCTGGGACGAAGAGGAGGCCCGCGAGAGCTCCGCGATGAAAGCGGTCTGGAAAAGGGAGGAAACCCCGCGCAAGAGCTGCAAATGAATGGGGAAAGCCTCCTGATGGTTGGGGGAGAAGAACAGGAACATCACCCGAATGAGCAGATCCGCCTGCTTGGGATCGGCAATTCCCCTAGGCGAGATCGCGATGGCGGCCGCGATCTGTTTGAGCCCGTCCACGCGGGCGTGGGGGAGGCTCAAGCCCGTGTCCAACGTCGTGCTGATTCCCTGCTCGCGCTCCATGACCTTGTGCAGCAGGGCCTGGCGGTCCGGCAAGCCCTTCTTGTCGCAGAGAAGATTCACCATGGATTCCAGCAGGGAATTCTTGTCCTGCTCGGGTTGGGCAAACAGCACCGTCTCCTCGCTCAAAAGCTGTGAAATGCTCGGCGCCTTGCCGCGCCCGGGCTTAGGGGGCGTGGAAGAGGGCGCGGCGCTGGATTTTTTTCCGAACCAAATCGACATGGTCGCCAGTCATTTTCGCATAAGCCCTCGGCGGCTGTCAAACGCGGAGGCCTTTTAGTAAAATGAGCCCATGAAGGGGTCTTTGAAAGGGAAAACCGTCATCGTGACAAGGCCGAGACTTCAGGCCCGCGCGCTGGAGCGGGAACTGCGCCTTGAAGGCGCCAGAGTGGTCTTGACATCCCTCATCCGTATAGCCCCTCCATCGTCCTACTCCGGGCTGGATCGCGCCTTGCGCGATCTCGTTGGCTACGACGCCGCGGTTTTCACGAGCGCCAACGCCGTGGACCGGTTTTTCGCGCGCTGCCGAGCGCTCAAAATCAAAAACCCGCCGCAGCCGAGATTCTTGTGGGCCGTCGGCCCCGCCACCGCGTCGCGCCTGGCGCGGCATGGCTGGCGAAAAGCCAAGGTTGCCTCGGCCCAACACGCCGGAGGCCTCCTGGCGTCCATGGGAGAAGTCAAGGGCTTGAGGATTCTCCTGCCCAGGGCCCAAAGAGGGCGGGAAATCCTCCCGAGAGAGCTTCGGAGGCGGGGAGCCGAGGTCTCTCTGGTCGAGGCTTACCGGACCTTGCCCGATGCTCAAGGCCTCGAACGCTTGGAAAATGAGCTCTCGCGGCGGGCCGTCGACGCGGTGATCTTCGCCTCGCCCTCGGCGGTGGAGCAATTCGCCTCGCGCTTGGGGCCCGGGGCTTGCCGGCGGATTTTCAAGGCCGCGGTCGCCGTGTCAATCGGCCCCGCCACCTCCGCGGCCCTCGCGGTCCGAGGAATCCGCGCGGGCGTCGAATCCTCGCAAGCCTCCGCCCGCGCCCTGGTGAGGGCCTTACGGGATTTTTACCTGGAGAAGAGACCATGAATCCCAGCCTTCGCAAGATCCTTCTAGAAGCCCTGGAAAAATCCGGAGAGGTCCTGCGCCGCCGCTTCGGCAAGGTCTCCGTGCGCTACAAGGGCCGGGCCAACCTGGTGACCCAGGCGGACCTGGAGAGCCAGCGCGCCATCCTTTCGGTTCTGCGAAGGCGCGTCCCCCGCCATGACTTCATCGCAGAGGAGAAAAAACGACGCTCGAGCGGCTCCGATTTCCTTTGGATCATCGATCCTCTGGACGGAACCACAAATTACGCGCACGGCTATCCCGCGGCCTGCGTCTCCATCGGGCTGCTCCGGCTCGGAGAGCCCGTCCTGGGCGGAGTCTACGATCCTTTCCGGCGGGAATGCTTCACGGCAGAGCGCGGGGTCGGGGCCGCGCTCAACGGCAAACCTCTGCGCGTCTCCGCCGCCAAATCGCTCAAGGAGTCCTTGCTCGTCACCGGATTTCCCTACGACCGGGCCAAGCATTCCAAATTCTACATCGAGTTCTACCGCTCCTTCATGGTGCGCTGTCACGACGTGCGCCGCAGCGGCTCGGCGGCGCTGGACATGGCATGGATCGCGGCCGGTCGAGCCGACGGGTTCTGGGAATTCAACTTGAGCCCCTGGGACGTGTGCGCCGGGCTTTTGCTCGTGCGCGAAGCCGGGGGCCGCGTCACGGATTTCTCAGGCCAAGAGTGGCGCCAGCCCGATAACTTCGGCCGGCAAACCTTGGCCACCAACGGCCTGGTTCACGAGGAGATGCTGCGCCTTCTGCGCCGCACCGCGCGCGCCGCGGAGGCCTCATGAGCCGGATTTTCATCCTTTCCGGAGCGCGCACTCCCTTGGCCGCCTGGTCCCACGGCCTGGGCGGGGCCGGGCAAAAGGGCGGGGCCTTGAGCCGCTTCAACCCCTTCGACCTGGGAGCCGAGGCCCTAGAGGCCGCCTTGGCCCATGCCCGGGTGATTTCCGAAAAGGTCGATAAAGTCGTCTTCGGCAACATGTACCAGGCGGGGCCGCACGCCTGCTACGGGGCGCGCTATCTCGCGCACCGAGCCCACATTCCGCCTCAAACGCCCTGCCTCTCGGTGGGGCTGGCCTGCGGCACCGGACTGCAAGCCCTCATCACGGCGGCATCGGAGATCGAGCTGGGGCGCGCGGGCGTGGTCGCGGCAGCGGGAGCGGACTGCCCAAGCCTTCTGCGGCGCGACATTTTCGTGCCGTCCTTCAAGGACATTTCCTGCGGCAGGCACATCGCAGAGACCGCCCATGCCTTGGCCCAAGAGCTCGGCATCTCGCGGGCAGAGCAGGACCGCTGGGCTCTCATCAGCCATGCCCGCGCTCGCGCGGCCCAGGGGCGGGGGATCTTCAAGGAGGAAATCGTCCCTATCGAAGGCGTGCGAGAGGACGACTCCGTCCTGGCCGACCCGCGGCCGGACTTTTTCGCCCGGGCCGAACCCCTCTTCGAGAACGGTTCGATCACGCGCGCCAACACCCACGCCATCGTGGACGGCGGCTCGGCCCTGCTTCTGGCCGGAGAGAAAGAGGCCGAGGGCTTCCAAGAGCCTCCCCTGGGCCGCTATCTGGGAGGAGAGGTGACAGGGGTGCCTCCAGAGAGAATGGCAGAGGCCTCGGTGCCCGCCGTGCGCCGCCTCTTGAGCGAGCTCAAGCTCTCGCCCGAGAAAATAGACCTCTACGAGATCAACGAGACCTTCGCGGCCCAAACCCTCATAGACATCCGCGAGCTGGGAATTCCAGAGGAAAAAGTCAACGTGAACGGCGGGGCCTTGGCCCTGGGGCATCCTTTCGCCGGGACGGGCCTGCGGCTCGTACTGACGTTGCTCAAGGAACTCAAGCGCCGCCGCTTACGGAGAGGCGTAGCCTCGATCTGCGTCGGAGGGGGCCTCGGGGTGGCGGTGGCGGTCGAGGCCTTGTGACTTGCCTAGCTTCTCGAGCTTTCCCAGCATCTCGAGGTTGAGGCGGGCCCCCGGGGAACGCGGCTCGGCGCGCAGGACGGCCTCGAACTCACGGCGAGCCCGGGCCGCGTCGCCCTCTAGAGCCAGGCAGATGCCCAGGTTGGTGCGGGCGTCCGCGTAGGTCGGCAAGAGCTCGAGGGCGCGCTCGAAATGAATTCGAGCTTGCCTGGTCTTGCCGCCTTGCAGCAGGGCAAATCCCAAGTTGTTGTGCGCCAGGAAATCACCTTCGTCCACCGAGAGCGCCCGCTCGAACAAAGAGACGCTGTCTCTCCAATGCCGGAGCTGCGCCGAGGAAGCGGCCGAACACCCGATCACCATGGCCGCGGCCGGGATCAGGGCGAGCCTCGAGAGGGGCAGCGAAAAGGCCAGAGCCGCGGCCAAGCCGGGCAAGGCCGGGTACATGTAATGGTCGGCCCTGGCTTGGCCTCCCACCTGGGAAAGACCGATCATCGGCAGCAAGGCCGCAAGAAACCACAGCCAGCCGGCCCAGAGCCAGGGCCGGCGCTCGCGGCTCCGCCAGGCTCCGGAACCGAGAGCCAGGCCCGCCAGGGCCGCGGCCAAGGCACGGCTCAGGTCCAGAGAGGCGGGATACGGGTAGTAGACGCAGAGCCCCGCGGGCCAGAAAAATTCCCGAAAATACGCCGCGTACGAGAGCGCCGCGTGGCCGAGACGGGCCGCCGGGGGCAAAGCTTGCCATGAAACGCCCGCGGCTCCCGCCAAGGCCGCAAACCCGGCCGCCAAGGACATAAGCCAGAGCCAGGTTTTTTCCAGAATGAGGCGACTCAACGGTTCGGGACGGCGCAAGGGCCAAAAATCCAAGATCAGAAGGAATACGGGCAAGGTCACGGCAGTGGCCTTGGACATGAGGGCCGCGGCGAAGACCGCGAGCAGGGCCGCGAAAAACCCCTTGGTCCGGGTTTGCGCCCACCGGGAGTATGCCCACACTCCATTCAGGCAGAAGAAGAAGCTGAGCAAAGTCTTTCTTTGGGAAACCCAGGCCACGGTCTCGACCTGCAGGGGATGGACGGCAAAGATCGCGGCCGCCAAGGCGGCTCGCCAGCAATCGCCGCTCAAGCGGCGCAAGACCGCGAAGAGGATGAGGACATTGGCGGCATGGAGGAGGATATTGCTCAAGTGATGCCCGGCGGGATTGAGCCCGTAGATCTGGACGTCCCACATGTGGGAGAGAAGAGTCAGGGGGTACCAATTGCCGCCGTGGAAGCGGGTGAACGCCCAACGTAGCCCGGAAAACGTGAGCCCGGACGCGGTGAAAGGATTCTGGGCGACATAGAGCCCATCGTCGAAATTGACGAAGCCGAAGCCCAGGACCGGATGGAACAGAGCCAGGCACAACCCGAACAGGGCAAGAACGATCCCCGCTAGCCCCATCAGAACCGAACAAGGAGGGAAAATCGGTTCGTCATGCCGAGCTCTCCGAAGGGAACCCATGCGTAGTCGAGCCTGAATCCCCCGGTGTCCACGCCCGCCCCGGCGGTGACCCCGGCCAGCCCCTCCACGTCCCGGGCATAGGCCTGGTTGTAGCCTAGGCGCAGGGCCGCCCGCAGGGAATCGCGCTTAAATTCGCGCTCAAACCCCAGGCTGACGTAGGGATCGTGGTCCACCGGCAAGTTGAGGTCCAGGGCCGCGCCCGCGGCTTCTGAGGCGTGCCAGAGCATGCCGGCGCGCAGGTGCAGGGGCAAGGGCGCGGTGTTCTCGCCCAAGCGCAGACCCGGTCCCAGATTGGATAGACCCGCCCCGATGTCCACCGGAGTGTCTCCTACCCGCGCGGCATGGAGAACCTGAACCGAAACGTCCGCCGCGGCGGTGGCCCCGGAAACATCGGCCAGGGAGGAACGGATGAGCTTGAGGCTCGCCCCCATCCGGATCCTGCCGGACCTGCGCCCATAGCCCAGCGCGGCCGCCAGATCGTAGGGCGTGAACTCTCCGGTGGAATCCCCAGTCGTGCTGTAGGCGGTCTGCGGGGCCTGGGTAAAATAGAGGACGCCGAACCCGACGGCGGACTCGGCGCCGAGGGGCCGGGCGTAGCTGGCGGCCCCGGAGTAAACGCTCTCGAGGAGGCGCCCGTAGGCAAGCGACAGCTCCGCGGGGCCGCGGCGTCCCTCCAGGCAAGCCAAGCCCGCGGGATTGGAGAAAATGGCTTCAGCGCCTTGGGCCCATGCCGCCTGGGTGCCTCCCATGGCCAGGGACCTGGCCATGGTGGGAATCTTAAGGAAAGCGGCGGCCGTGGTTCCGGCGGATTGCTTGGAAAAAGGAACCGCCGGCAAGAAAGAGCCGGCCCGGGCCGACTGAACGCTGCAAGCGAGGATGAAGATGTGGAGGGCTAGATTGGCCAGACAGGACCCTTCCGGCCAGGTTTTTCCTCATCAGCCGGGGATGCCTCTGGTTGGACGGAAGGAAGCTTGCTCGGCTCCTGAGCCGGAGCCTCCGCTTTCAGCTCAACGGCGGCGGGAGCCGCCGCGGGTGCTGGCGCGCCCATGCCCGGCAACTTATCTCCCAAGGACCGGGCAGGACCGGCCGCATCTGAGGCCGTCGGCGCCTGGACCGAGACCGGAGCCGGGGAGGGCAGCCTCGCTCCCATGTCGTTCAAACGCTTGAGAATGTCCTGGCTCGCCTCGGCCTGCTTCATGACCAGGGCTTTCAACGTGGAAATTTCTTTTTCAAGTTTCTCCAATTGAGGCTTCAAGTTAGGCGCGGGCGCCGGGGCGGGAACAGACGGCTCGGCGGCAACCTTGGGAACCGGCCTTTCCAAGCTCAGGGGCGCCACCGCCTCAGGGACGGGTTTGAGAGCGGCCGCGATGGGCTTGATCTCCGGCTGGGGCGCGGGCTCGTGAGCTTCCTCGCTCTCGACCGCTATACGGTATTGGCGCAACAGGAACATGAAAAACACCGAACTCACCAAAAAACCAGCCGCCGAGACGTAGAACCAGGAGTCCGCCCACAGGCCGTTCATGACGTTTCCAGATACTATCGGAATTGACCTGTGCTGTCAAGCAGATGCAATCGGCTTTCAGCAGCGGATTATCTATGATGCAAAGATGATGCTTTCAACTAAAAGTCGGCAAATTTATGGTAAGGAGTTCGTTTTCCATTTTGCCCTCGCCGCGCGAAAGTCGCTATAATACCTCCCTATGGATAGCACCCAAAAGCCAAAGCCGGCCCAAGACAAGCCCTCGCTCGGCGAGGCTTCCACCAATGTTTCCCGCCTAAGGAAAATCGTGGAGAAGGCATTGGCGAGCGGCGGCCCTGACAGGGTCCAAGCCCAAAAGGCCCGGGGGAAATTCACGGCCCGGGAGCGCATCCACTACCTCTTGGACGAGGGCAGTTTCCAGGAGACGGATCTCCTGGTCAATACCCGGGCCACCGAGTTCGGGCTCAAGGACAAGGACATCCCGGCCGACGGCGTGATCACGGGCTTTGGCACTGTCAACGGCCGCGAGGTCTGCGTCTACGCCCAGGACTTCACGGTCCTGGGGGGCTCCTTGGGGCTGGCCCACGCCATGAAGATCTGCAAGATCATGGACCTGGCCTTGACCAATCGGGTGCCCGTGATAGGTCTCTTGGATTCGGGCGGAGCCAGAATCCAAGAAGGCGTGGACTCGCTGGATGGATATGCTGAAATCTTCTACCGCAACACCCAGTGCTCAGGCGTCATCCCGCAAATTTCCGTGATCCTCGGCCCCTGCGCCGGAGGTGCCGTGTACTCCCCCGCTCTCACGGACTTTATTTTCATGGTGGAAGGGATCAGCCACATGTTCGTCACCGGCCCGGACGTGGTCAAGTCCGCCACAGGCGAGGAGGTGAGCTTCGACGCCTTGGGAGGCTCCGAGGCCCACTCGGCCAAATCCGGCGTCTGCCACTTCGTGGCTAAATCCGAGCCGGACTGCTTCCGCCAGGTGCGGGAGCTCCTGTCCTACCTGCCCCAGAGCCGCTGGGATCGCGCGCCTCGGATCGCAAACCCCGACCCCTTGCGCCGCACGACACCTCTCCTCGAAAAAATGAGCGAGCTCGATCCGAGGAAGCCCTACCGCGTCCACCACGTGATTTGGCAGATCGCCGACGAGCACAAGTTCTTCGAAGTCCACTCGAACTATGCCAAGAACATGGTGGTCGGCTTCATACGCCTGGGCGGGGAAGTGGCCGGGATCGTGGCCAATAACCCGGCGCACCTGGCCGGGGCCATCAATATAGACGCATCGGACAAGGCCGCGCGCTTCATCCGCCTCTTGAACGCCTTCAACATCCCGATCGTGACCTTGGTGGACGTCCCCGGCTACTGGCCTGGCGTCCAGCAGGAGCACGGGGGCATCATCCGCCACGGGGCCAAGATCCTGCACGCCTACTGCGAGGCCACGGTGCCCAAGATCACCGTGATACTGCGCAAGGCCTACGGGGGGGCCTACATCGCCATGAGCTCCAAGCACATGCGGGGGGACTTCAATTTCGCGCTTCCCTGCGCCGAGATCGCGGTGATGGGGCCGGCCGGGGCCATAGAGATATTGTTTTCGCGGGAACTCGCCAACGCCAAGACCGAGGAGCAGAAGGCGGCGCTCAAGGCCCAGCTCACCGCGGATTACGCCGCGAAATTCGCCTCTCCCTATCAGACGGCCTCATCGGGCTCCATAGACGAGGTAATCGAGCCCAGCCAAATCCGCTACAAGGTGATCCGGGCCCTGCGCTTCCTGCGCGACAAGCGCGTCCCCGGAGAACCAGTCAACCGCGGCAATATTCCTTTGTAGGCAATTCGGTGACAGTTACCGAATTACAAATAGTATACTGTTATTGATTTCATGAAAGCCCAGATTCTGGTCGTCGAGGATCAGCCGGCCACCTCGGACCTGATCGCCGAGGTTCTTAAGGAGGACGGCTACGAGGTCCAGACGGCCGAGAGCATGCACAAGGCGAGAGAGAGCATGCGGCGGGCTCTCCCCGAACTCATCATTCTCGACCGCAATCTTCCAGACGGCGACGGCCTCGAGCTCTGCCGGGAGCTCCGTGAGGACCAGAAGACCGCGAGCCTTCCTCTTCTCATTCTCACCGGAAAGAAAGCCGTGGAGGAACGGGTTTCGGGCCTCAAGGAAGGGGCCGACGACTACCTGACCAAGCCCTTCAACACCGAGGAGCTCATCGCCCGCGTGGAGGCCCTCTTGCGTCGGGTGGGAAAGATGGAGGAGCCCCAGGTGCAGGCCGCCGGGGACGTCAAGCTCGACCGGGAGTCGCGCAAGGCTTTTCTCAAGAACAAGGAGATCAACCTCAGCGCCAAGGAATTCGACCTCCTCTGGTTCTTGATTTACCGCAGCAACCGGGTGCTCACCCGGGATTTTCTCCTGCAGCACGTCTGGGGTTATGAGCAGGGCCTCGAGCTCAGCACCAAGGTCGTGGACGTGACCTTGAGCCACCTGCGCGACAAGCTCGGCCCCGCCTCCGCCATGATCGTGGCGGTCCGGGGTTTCGGCTACCGCCTCGACGCCCCTCCCGCGAAGTAGGCCTTTCGGCTCCTAAAATCTGGGCCTTTCGGGCAGCCCGGGATGGCCCGAAGGGCCCTTCTGAAAACAGGCCCTATTTCCTAAAATATACATGCCGCGTTACGGAGGTCTTTATGCCGCCATTCCCAGCCGAATTGCTGGCCTTGCTAAGCCTGAGGATCCATGATGACCTCGGGCCTGTCGGCCACAAGGAGAAGCCGCAGGCCGTTCAAACCGCGAACCTCCGGAGCTTGCTCCGGAGCGCCATCCCATTGACGACTTCCCATGCTCTATCGCGCCCGCCCCTGGACAGGCCGGCGCAGGCTGAAGAGGCCGAAAGCCTCCTGCGTCAAGTCCGGGACGCGAATGCTTCCGCCATCTGGGATGGAGCAAGCCTCCCGCCCCGCCCGATGGAGCATTCGGAGCTGGTGCGCGTTCCGAGGAGAACTTCGGTTCATCCTCAATTACTGGGCCGCTTGCCCCAAGCCAGCCCTGAACGCAGGCCCATCAAAAATCTCCAGGACATCTTGACGGCCGAAAACCCCGGCCAAGCCCTCCTCGACAGGGGTTTTAGGCTCATGCCGCGCAGAAGCCACGCCTACAGGGCCGCCTCATCGGCGATCAAGGTCTACCAGCTCAACCTGCCCACGCCCCAAACGCCGGGCGGCTACCAAAAAGTCATCCTATTCGGCGACGGCCAGATGGAGCTGAGAACCTTTTCCTATCCCTACACCCACACCATCAAAATCACTCGAAATGGGAAGGTCGCGGCAAACTCTCTTTTCAACGCGGAACCGCAAGAATACGCGCCCAGTGCCTGGCACCGGTAAGCCGAGTACCGCTCAGCGCCCCCAATGAGCCGTATTCTCGCCTTATTAATCCTAGGATTCTGCCTTCCCGCCTCGGGCTTCGCCCGCCCAGGGCCCGAGTTCGCAAGGCTAATCCACGCGGGCGCGGCGCCGCCGATACTCGGGGCCGTCCCGGCCGAGACAGTCACCTTGCTCAACCGCTTTTACGCCCGCCCCGAGATTTTCCGCCGCTCCATCAACCCAGTCTTGGAGAGGCTCGCTTGGGCAAGACAGGAATCCGATCAACTCGTGATTCTGGCCACGGTGCTGGCCAGGCATTCACCCTGGCTTTACGACCCCAGCGCTTGGGACAAGCCCGAACAGGTCTTTGCCGCCATGGACGAGGCCGTGGATCTGGCGGCGGTCCTAGCCGACAACCACAGGCTGAAGATATTCTCGGAATGCCAGGCCCTGCGGCGGGAAATCAATGCCTGGTCCGATAAGGAGCGCGCCGGCAAACCACTCGACCGCTCCCGCCTCCAGCAGCTGCTCCACGACTTGGCGGCGAAATCGGACGCTTTGGCGCGCTTGGCGGCCGTCAGCGAGTCCTATCTGCCCTCCTGGGACACGGCCTTCGCCCTGAATATGTTGAGCAATGTCCGATCACGGCAAACCGCCAAGGACATCCTGGCAAGAATGGGCGCGGCCCGGCGGGGGAGGATCGCGGCCGTCGAGGCGTCGGCGGCCGCTGCGCCGCAAACTGGCCGCCACTCCGCCGCTCCCGTCCTCGGGTCCGTGGGCCGGGCGATTAAAAGCCAGCTCCAGGCGGAGCAAAAGATGGGATCCCTCCTCGATGCCCGCTCTGGCGAGGAGTTCGAGGGCGTTCTCGCGAGCATCATTGAGGACATCAGGACCAGCGCCGACAAGCGCCTCCAGTACGAGTTGGCCGAGAATCTCATCTTGGCCGCGCGCCAATTCCCAGAGATGGAGCGGAGCCTGCGCGTATTCGACGCCCTGGACGCCGTCTCGGAGCACCTGTCGGAGCCGCGAAGCAGAGAAGACGCTCTGTCCCTTCTTTTGGTGGACATCACAGCGCCGCGGGAACTCCATGAGCAGGGGCCCGTCCATCACTTGGATGAGCCCGCCTACGCCCGGAGAGCTTTGCGGACATATGTTCTGATAACTTTGCAATCGCCGTTCAAAATCGTGGAGCAGGCCCTGGGCAATCTGGAAGCCAATAGGGAAGCTCTCTTCCGGCAGGATAAGCAAGCAGCCGCCGAGGCTCTTGCCGGCCTCCGGGCAGCGGCGGACCCGGACCGCGCACAGAGGCGAAACATCCCTTCTCTCCGAAATAGCGCCTCGGATGCCGCGACTCTCAACTGGATCGTGGTTATGCTTATGATGCACACGGCTGTCATCTACTATTGGCACAACACTTATCAAATGATCGGCAATTCATGGAACCCCCTCTATTTTTTGCCGGTGGCGCTGTGGATTCTTCAAGAAATCAAAAATTCCTGGACAAGAGTCTCTTGGAAAGAGGAGGATCGGCCATATCGGATTGAGGACGCCCTGAAGTCTGTCCGGAAAAACGCCGGGAAATGGCCGCTTTACTTCTTTTTATCGCTGGCAACCGCCTTATTTTCCTCCGGCGCCCTGTCCCTGGCCGCTTCGGGACTGGCGTTGGGCCTGGCCTTTTGGGGCTATGGTTTGTGGCAAGACAGGGCCTTCTTAGAAAAGCGCGTGGAAGAAATCCGCCGCGAGCGCAAGCCGTAGCGGAGCCTATCTCTCCGGGATCCCGACCGAGAATCCCAGGGCCTGCCCTTCCTTCAGCTTGAGCCGTCGCGCCGTCCCGGCGGGGAGTTCGAGCACGTATTGGCCGAAGCCCCCGACCCGCGCCACATCCTCATCCATGGTCTTCTCCACGGAGGGCATGACTTTCTCGTGGACGCGCGTGATCCTCTTGTCCGAGCCTATGTAGACTATGTCCAGGCTGACGAAGGTGTTCTTCATCCAGAACTGCAGGGCCATGGGCTGGGAAAAAACGAAAAGCATCCAGCAATCCTTGGGGTTGCGCCGGTACATGAGCCCCCGCTCCCGCGTGGAGGGGGAATCGGCCACCTCGACCTCGACTTTCTTCCCGCCGGGAAGGGACAAGGCCGTCTTGCGCAGCGCGACTATCGCGGGCTTGGCGGCAGGGAGGGCAGTAGGGAGGGCGAGGCCCGACCAGAGAGCAATCAGTCCCGCTGCCAGACTTATCCCCAAAAACTTCCCGGGAAATTTTTGTGGATGACTTCGCCGCCAATTTCCATCAAGCATAACTCTCCTCTCAGCGTTCTCGCCCGCTTATGCGCGGCTTGGGCTCCGGGAACCGCGGCAGGTACTCCTTGTCCACCAAGGCCTCGACCGCGAGCGCGGAATCGTAGAGCTTGTCGTAATCGAGCTTGTAGCCCGCGGCGATATCGGATAGCTTGGCGCCATCGCTCCTCTTCTTGACGGCTTCCTTGAGGGGCCTGCGGGCCTGGACGCTCATGAGGACGAGCTGTATGATCTCGAGCTTGTAATAACCCTCTTTGACAAGGCCAGAGAGCTCGGCCACGGGACCCGTGGTGGATATCTTGACCTCGGCCCAGACGGCGGGGCCGAAGGCCATGTCGAGGGCCAGGGCCAAGGGCGGCGCCTGCTGGTCCGGACCGACGGAGTGCAGCGCCGCCCGTTCCGGCTTCTCGGGCCGGGCGGCGGGGGTCTGCGCATGGGCCACGGCGGCCGAGAGAAGAAACAGCAGGTTCATCGGTCCCCGGGGGCCCGATTCTGCGGGAGGCTCCGGAAATACCGGGCCGCGTTCCTGGCCTCGTCCATCCAGGCCTTCGTGCCCCAGGGCCCGACCCGACCCCAGAGGGCCCGGCTCAAGTCATGGAAGAAAACCCCGGCGGCCGGGCCGTCGGAGTATATCTTGTCTATGGCCAGGATGGAGCGGCGGTAGAACTCCTTGGGGCCCTCGGGGTGGCGCTGATGGAGGGGCCAGTCGATCACGTCTCCCACCACGAGCTGGGCGTCCCTCCTCTTGACGTAGCCGTTCCAGTCTTGGATGAGGTCATGGAATTGCGGGCCGGTGGCCTCATAAAGCATGAGGGCGTCGGCGTCCACCCCGGCATCGTTCATCATTACCGGATCCTGGCCGTGATGCCAGCCCTTGTCCCAGGTGAGGGTGAAGGCCCACAGGGGCTTCTCCTCGCCGAGCTCCCCTTTGATCTGGCTCACGATCTGGCCCACGAGGTGCGCCCGCCACCACTGCCAAGCGTCGATGAAGTCATGGTCCCTGCGCATGACCTTCTTGCGCGCGAAATAAACCATGCGCTCCTGGCGCGAGAGCTTGCCCCAGTCCGGGGGCGGACGCAGGCCCGGCATCTCGGCATAGAACTCCTCGGCCAGCTCATAGCCGCCCAAAGCGTTGCGGACGTAGTCTATCCCGAGGTAGTCCACCTCGGGGATGCCGCGGAATTTCTTGAGGATCTCGATCACGTCTCGGACGCGCTTTTTCTCGCGCAGGGACACAGCGCGGGTCTCCACGGGCTTGCCGTCCTCGATCTCCAGGGCGTATTCGTAGCCGGGGATTTTATTGGAGGAGGACATGGTGAGATAGCACATCGCGTACACGCCGAACTTGATGCCGCGGCGGCGGCATTCCCGCGCGAGCATTGGGATCATGGCCAGGTTTTGGTTCATCCAGACCTCGCCCGGCTTTTGGCCCGGGGTCTGGCCGCCCAGGACCCAGAAGGCGTCCGCCCCCACGTACTCGACCCAGTCGAGAAGTCCCCGCCAATCCTTTTTCTCCCCGGAGGGAGCCGTGACTTTCATGCTTTGCAGAGGCATGACGCTTTCCAAAGTGAGGGCCACGAAGCCCGGGGGCAGGGCCTTGGGCCGCCGCCGGCGGATCTCGAAGGATTTCGTCCGGAGCCGGCCCGCCAGCTCACTCTCGAATCCCGCGAGCCTAAGGTCGTAGCGCCCGGGCTCCGCGTTCCAAGGGCAGGGCCAGAGCCCGATCCAAGCCCCCGAGTCGGAATCGTATTTCAGCTCTAGATCGCGCAGATGGGCAACGGTGGACACCTCTTTGCCCCGGAAGAGCACGGACGCTTTCGGAGGAGACCTCCGCCAGCGCTCGACCAGCTTGGGATCGCGCGCGCGCAGACGTATGTCCACGAACTCGTAGTGGAGATAGGACGGCTTTCCGGTGGAGAGCTCCACAGAGCGCGCCCACTGGGACCACCAGAACCGCAGGCCGAACAGGACCGCGTAAAGGGCCGCCAGGCCCAGGAAAAGCGGCAGCGCCTTCTTCATGACAGGAGCCTCCGCGTTCGGAGGCGACAGGATGCTTGATCCCTTAAAACCATGAAGCAGACATAATATCAAAAAGAGAAAATCCACGGCGATTTGGTATAATAAACGCGGCTATTTTGCTATATAAGGAAGCCCACGCAACATCGCGGGGGTTTCCGGGGGTTTAGGCGTCGTTTATACAGGAGAAATAGGCATGGTAACTGGACTGGTGCTGGTTCGGCTCATGGCGGGCAAGGAAAAGCAGGCCTTGGCCAAGATCAAGGAAACCACTGGAGTGGCTCACGTCACCGCCGTGTTCGGCCGCTGGGACCTGATCCTCGACATCGAGACGGACGACTTGGCGACCCTTTCCAACGTGGTGGTCCGTGACATCCGGGCCATTCCCGGCGTTCTCTCCACGGAAAGCCTGATCACGACCGCGATCTAGGGTTGACTTTGCCTCTCCCCTAAGTGGATCCCATCCTTTCAGTCCAGGGCCTCAGAACGTACTTCCACACCGACTCCAACGTGGTGCGCGCCGTGGACGGGATCAGCTACGACCTGTACCCCGGCAAGACCTTGGCCGTGGTGGGGGAGTCCGGCTCGGGGAAAAGCGTGCACGCCCTGTCCATCCTGAGGCTGTTGCCCATGCCGCCCGCCAAGATCGTGGCCGGAAAAATCCTTTTCGCGGGCCAGGACCTCCTGCGCCTTGGGCCCACTCCCATGCGCGAGATCCGCGGCAACCGCATCGCCATGATTTTCCAGGAGCCCATGACTTCGCTCAACCCCGTCCTCACCGTGGGAGACCAGATCGCCGAGGCCGTGATGCTTCACCAGAAGGCGAGCCGCGAAAAGGCCTGGGCCAAGGCCGTGTCGCTTCTCGAAAAAGTCGGGATTCCCCACGCCGAGGAGCGGGTCAAGGACTATCCCCACCAGTTCTCCGGGGGGATGCGCCAGAGGGCCATGATCGCTATCGCGCTTTCCTGCGAGCCGGACGTCCTCATCGCCGACGAGCCGACCACGGCCCTCGACGTCACGATCCAGGCCCAGATCCTCGAGCTCATGCGCAACCTCCAGAAGGAATACAAGATGGCGATCATCCTCATCACCCACAACATCGGGGTGGTGGCGGAGATGGCCGACGAGGTCTCGGTGATGTATGCCGGCCGCCAGGTCGAGCACGCAGTTGTCTCCGAGATTTTCAAGAGCCCCAAGCATCCCTACACCCAGGGCCTGCTCAATTCCGTCCCCTCCATTTACCAGCGCAAGGAAAGGCTCGAGGCGGTGCCCGGCCAGCCCCCCGAACTCACCCGGGAGTTCCCGGGCTGCCCCTTCGTGACCCGCTGTCCTTGCGCCGAGGAGCGCTGCAAGACCCAGGATCCGCCCCAATTCCACCTGGCCGGCGGCCGCATGTCCAACTGCTGGAAGCAGGAAGGCGAGTCCCAGGAGTCACGCCACCGCTACGGCGGGCACCGGGAGGCGGTCTCTTGAGCCCCACGGACCAACCGCTTCTCGAGGTCAGCGGCCTCAAGAAATATTTTTCCGTGCGCAAGGGCCTCATGGGCCGGAAATCCGAGGTCAAGGCCGTGGACGGAGTGAGCTTCTCGGTAAGATCACAGGAAAGCTTCGCCATCGTCGGGGAGTCCGGCTGCGGAAAGACCACCTTGGGCCGGCTCATTCTGGCCCTGGAGAAGCCCACGGAAGGTGAAGTTCTGTTCGAGGGCCGCAAGATGAGCGAGCTCTCCGGCGGGGAGATGCGCAAGCTCCGCCGTCAGATGCAGGTGATATTCCAGGATCCCTTCTCCAGCCTCAACCCGCGCATGACCGTGGAGCAGATCATCTCGGAGCCCTTCATCATCCATGGCGTCCACAAGAACCCGGCCGAGCGCCAGAAGCGCCTGGAATACCTCTTGGACGTCTGCGGCCTGGCCAAGAGCCATTTGCGCCGCCACCCCCATGAGTTTTCCGGCGGGCAGAGGCAGCGCGTCGGGATCGCTCGGGCGCTGGCCTTGAACCCCAAGCTCATCGTGGCCGACGAGCCGGTCTCTGCCCTGGACGTATCCATCCAGGCGCAGATACTGAACCTCCTCAAGGATCTGCAAAGGGAGCTCAAACTCACTTACGTCTTCATCTCGCACGACTTCTCGGTGGTGCGGCACCTCTGCAACCGCATCGCGGTCATGTACCTGGGGCGGATCGTGGAGCTGGCCGAGTCGGAGGCGCTTTTCAACGATCCCCAGCATCCCTACACCGAGGCCCTCCTATCGGCGGTGCCCATCCCCGACCCCAACATCGAGAAGAAGCGCAAAAGAATTCTCCTCGCCGGAGACGTCCCCAGCCCCTTGAAGCCTCCCTCCGGCTGCCACTTTCATCCGCGCTGCCGCTACGCCGTTGCATCCTGCAAAACGGAGGTTCCGCCCCTGGGAGAGCCTAAGGCCGGGCACTGGGCCGCCTGCCCGGTCCTGCCTTTCAAGGAAAAGCCCAGCCAGGCGGCCTTGATCGCCCTATGAACGCAGAACCACAACACAAGCCTTACATTCCGGACCACTCCAGCATCCCCGAATTCACGTGGTCGGCCGTGCTGCTGGGAGCGGTGCTAGGGATCGTCTTCGGCGCCTCCTCTCTCTATCTGGTGCTGAAAGTCGGCATGACGGTCTCGGCCTCCATTCCCATCGCGGTGCTTTCCATCACCATATTCAGGCTCGCAAGCCGCCTGCCCGGCGCGCGCCGGGCCACCATCCTCGAGAACAACATGGTCCAGACCACCGGCTCGGCGGGGGAATCCATCGCCTTCGGCGTGGGAGTCACCATGCCAGCACTCATGGTCCTCGGCTACGAGATGGACCTGGCCCGGGTCATGGTGGTCTCCTCTCTGGGGGGCCTCCTGGGGGTGCTCATGATGATCCCCCTGCGCCGGGCCTTCATAGTCAAGCAGCACGGCAAGCTTCCTTATCCCGAGGGCACCGCTTGCGCGGACGTCCTCATCGTGGGCGAGCAGGGGGGAGCCAGCGCTAAGACCGTGTTCACGGGATTCGGCCTGGCCACTCTTTACAAGATCCTTATGAGCGCCTTGCGGCTGTGGAACGACGTCCCGAGCCGAGCCATCTCGTTCTTCAAGGGCGCGGCCGTGAGCGGGGAGGTGGCTCCGGAGCTCCTGGGGGTCGGCTACATCATCGGGACCCGCATCTCCTGCGTGATGGTGGCCGGAGGCATCCTCGCCTCCTGGGTCCTCACCCCGGCCATCAAGCTCTTCGGCGACATGGCCCCAACCCCGCTTTTCCCGGCCACCAAGCTCATACGGGACATGGAGCCGGGGGAAATCTGGAAGGCCTACGTCCTCTACATCGGAGCCGGAGCCGTGGCCGCGGGCGGCATCGTGAGCCTCCTGCAGGCCCTGCCCACCATCTGGACCTCGCTCAAATCCGGCCTTTCCGACATCGCCTCGGGGACCGGGAAATCCGCCGCCTCCCAGCGCAAGGTCCGGACGGAGGACGATCTCTCCAGCCGCGTGGTGATCGGGGGAAGCCTCGGGCTGGTCCTGGCCATCGCGGGAGCACCGATGCTCGGCCTCGGCTTCGGGATCAAGGGGCTCCTGGGAGCGGTCCTCATCGTGCTGTTCGGTTTTCTCTTCGTGACCGTCTCCTCGCGGCTCACCGGGGAGATCGGCTCCTCCTCCAACCCCATCTCGGGCATGACCGTGGCGACCTTGCTTCTCACCTGCCTCATCTTCGTCCTGATGGGACATTTCGATCCCTCCGGGGGCTGGGTGGGCAAGGGAGCCCGGCTCACCGCCCTCTCCATCGCGGCCATCGTCTGCATCGCGGCCTCCAACGGGGGAACGACCTCGCAGGACTTGAAAACCGGCTACCTGGTGGGGGCCACGCCGCGGCATCAGCAGGTGGGACTCCTGGTCGGGGCCCTGTCCTCGGCCTTGGTCATCGGCATGACCTTGATGGTCTTAAACGACGCGAGCACGGTGTACGCCCCGCGCAACTACCCGGAGATCCACGCGCCCATGCAGGAGCTCTCCAAAAGGGAGGCCCTGCGCGGCCCGGACGCGGCCATGGACTCCAAGACCTATTGGGCCTGGCACGTGGGAGAGGGGGACGTGGCCGGCCTTCCCGCCGGCAAGTACCTGGTGGACGATTCCGGCTCTGTCCGCTATCTGGTCGATCCCGGGATCAACGGCGTGGAAAAAACCCGAATGGACGGGAGCACGGTTCAAAAGTACAACGCTCCCAAGGCCCGGCTGATGTCTCTCATCATAGACGGCATACTCACGGGCAAACTGCCCTGGGGCCTGGTGCTCCTGGGAGTGGCCATCGCCTTGGTCCTGGAGCTCTGCGCGGTGCCCTCTCTTCCCTTCGCCGTCGGGGTCTACCTGCCCCTTGCCGCATCCACGCCCATTTTCGCGGGAGGAGTCGTGCGCTGGCTGGTGGACCGCTGGACCAAGAAAAGCGCGGCGGAGTCCGAAATGAGCCCCGGGGTCCTTCTTTCCTCGGGCTATATCGCGGGGGGCGCCATCGCCGGCATCGTGATCGCCTTGTTCTCCCTGAGCCCGTCCTTGGTCAAGAGGCTTGATTTGAGCCAAAGGCTGGGGGCTTGGACCCAAAGCGACGCGACCTCCTTGGCGGCTTTCGGGGTTCTCTTGCTCTGCCTCGTCCTGGTGGGTTGCGAGAAATGGCTCGCGCAAGAAAAGGGGCGCAAGGCTTGAGCTGGAAATACACGGTCGCGATAACGACAGTTCTCCTGTCCCCTGCCGCCTGGGCGGCAGGGGACTACAACACCTTCACCTACGCGATGATCGGGGACGTGGACAGCCTCGACCCGGCCTGGGAGTTCGACGGGATCAGCCACGAGATCGAGTACCAGCTTTACGAAAATCTCATCTTCTACAAGGGCTCCTCCACCCAGGACTTCGAGCCCCGGATCGCGAGCGCGGTGCCTGACCTAAAAAACAGCCTTTTGTCGAAGGACGGCCTCTCATACACCTTCCCCATCCGAAAAAACGTCCACTTCCACGACGGGAGCCTCCTCACCCCCGAGGACGTCAAGTATTCCCTGATGCGCTTTCTCCTCATGGACCGCTCAAGCGGCCCATCCTTCCTCCTTCTAGAGCCCATCCTCGGACGCCAGAATCTGGCCGGCCCCGATGGCAGGCCGGACCCCGAGGCCTTCGCCGAGGCCGACCGGGCCCTCCGTATCGAGGGCGGGGCCCTGGTGGTTCGCCTTAAGGAGCCCTACGCCCCCCTTCTCTCCATCCTGGCCGGCTATGGGGCGATCGTCTCCAAGGCCTGGACCGTCGGGCACGGCGGCTGGGACGCAAACGCCGAGTCCTGGATCAAGTACCACGACCAAGGAAAGCAGGAGGCGGCCCTCTACGACAGGGCCAACGGCACGGGCCCCTTCAAGCTCGAACGCTGGGACAAGGAAAACAAGCTCGTGGTCCTCTCGCGCCATGAGAATTATTGGAGAAAGCCCGCCGCCCTCAAGCGCCTGGTATTCCGCACGGTGAGCGAGCCGGGCACGCGCAAGCTCATGCTCCAGGCCGGGGACGCCGACGCGGCCATGATGGAAAGGCAATTCCTCCCTCAAGTAGCGGGTCTTAAGGGAGTGCGCATCCTGGATGATTTGCCCTTCTTGGAAGTCCATAACGCCTTCATTTTCTCCTTCAAGATTAATCCCCAGGCCAACCCCTATATCGGGAGCGGCAAGCTCGACGGGCGGGGAATCCCCGACGACTTCTTCTCCGACATCGACGTGCGCAAGGGATTTGCCCACGCCTTCGACTACGACGCCTACATCCGGGACGGCTACCGCGGCAAGGGCTACCGGGCGCGCGGGCCCATCCCGCGCGGGGTTATCGGCTATAATTCCCAGCAGGGAGTCCCGAGGCATGATTTGGAAAAGGCCGCCGAACATTTCAAGAAAGCCCGCGGCGGAGAGATATGGGAGAAGGGCTTCCAATTCACCGTGGTCTACATGGAAGGGCGGGCCGACCGCCAGCTCGCCTGCCAGATATTGAAGAAAAACGTCGAGTCCTTGAACCCCAAGTTCAAGATGGACATCCGGGGGGTGCAGTGGTCGACTTATCTTAGCGCCTACGCCGCGGGGAAGTTCCCCATGGCCAACGTGCGCTGGGGCATGGACTACCCCGATCCCCATAACGCGGTCCATCCCTTTTTGCACAGCCAGGGCTATTACGCCAAGGTCCAGGGCTACGCGAACCCGAGGGCCGACGCCTTGATAGAGAAGGCCAAGTCCGAGAGCGGCTTGGCCGAACGCAAGGCCCTTTATTACGAGCTCGCGGCCATCGCCAACGCCGAGCTTCCGCAAATCTTCACCATAGACACCGTGAATTTTCAAGCCGTCCGACAGTGGGTGAAGGGCTGGTATTATAACCCAATCATTCTCTACGGATACCTGTATCCAATATCTAAAGGATAAACAAAAACCATGAAAAAACGACTCCTCGCGATAACGGCCATCCTCAGCCTCGGAGCCGGCACGGGCTCCGCGACCACCCACCCGGACACCTTCACCTACGCCACCATCTCGGACGCCGACACCTTGGACCCGGCCTGGGCCTATGACACGGCCAGCCACAGCATCATGCTCAACATCTACGAGCCCCTGTTCTTCTTCGACAAGTCCTCGACCGAGAAGCTGGTCCCGCTCACCGCGGCCAAGATTCCGACCCGGGAAAACGGCGGGATCTCGGCGGACGGGAAGGTATACCGCATCCCCATCCGCAAGGGGGTGAAATTCCACGACGGGACCCCCATGACGCCCGAGGACGTGCGCTACTCCATCATCCGCTTCCTGCTCCTGGACCGCGCGGCCGGGCCGTCCTCCTTGCTTCTGGAGCCCATCCTCGGCACTCCCACCACCCGCGACGAGAAAGGCGCCCTCAAGCCCGATATATTCAAGGCCGCCGAGAAGGCCGTGCGCGTGGAGGGCGACGTTCTGGTCCTGACTTTGCCGCAGCCCTACGCCCCGCTCCTGTCCATCCTGGCCTCCTGGGGGCCCGTCCTCTCCAAGGCCTGGGCCGTCAAGCGCGGGGATTGGGACGGCGCCGAGGCGAGCCTCCCCGCGCTCAACAACCTCAAGAAGGAATCGAGCGCCTTCTTCGAGAGCTCCAACGGCACCGGCCCCTTCAAGCTCGAGCGCTGGGACCGCAAAACCAAGGAAGTGATCCTCGCCCGCAACGACGGCTACTGGAAGGGCCCGGCCAAGCTCAAGCGCGTGATCATCAAGGGCATCAACGAGGTGGGCACCCGCAAGCTCATGCTCCAGGCCGGGGACGTGGACTCGGTCTACGCGGACCGCTCGGTATACAGCCAGTTCCAGAACCTGCCGGGCGTCCAGATCCTGGACGGCCAAGCCACCATGGAGATCAACCCCATCGCCTTCTTCACCTTCCAGGTGAGCGCCGCCGGCAACCCCTACCTGGGCTCGGGCAAGCTCGATGGGCAGGGGATCCCCGCCGACTTCTTCTCCGACATCGACGTGCGCAAGGGATTTGCCTACGCCTTCGACTACGACGGCTACATCAAGGACGTGTTCGGGGGCAAGGGCGTGCGCGCCCGGGGTGCTATCCCCAAGAGCCTGCCCGGCTATAACCCCAAACAGGCCATCTACAGCCTGGACTTGGGCAAGGCCAAGGAGCATTTCCAGAAGGCCTGGGGGGGGAAAGTCTGGTCCGAGGGCTTCCGGTTCACATTGGTGTTCAACTCGGGCAACTCCGCGCGTCAGAATCTCTGCCAAATCATGAAGAGGATGATAGAGTCCGTCAACCCCAAGTTCACGGTGGACGTGCGCGCGGTGGAATGGCCGACCTTCCTCGACGCCATCACTTCCTCGAAGCTCCCCATCTTCGTGATGGGCTGGAACGCGGATTACCCGGACCCGCACAACTTCGCCTTCCCGCTCCTGCATACCCACGGGGACTTTCCAGGCCGCCAAAAATTCTCCAATCCCGAGTTCGACAAGATCATCGAGGCGGCCAACCGCGAGACGAACTTGGCCAAGCGCAAGCAGCTTTACGCCAAGCTCCAGCAGTTGGAGTACGAGTTCGTCCCGCACATGGTCTTCGTAGAGCAGTACCGCTACCGCACCCAGCGAAACTGGGTCAAGGGCTGGTACCACAATCCGGTGTTCCCGGATTCGCCGTATGGGGGATACTACTACCCCATCTCCAAGCAATGATCCTCGAATAATGGCCAAGTTCATTCTGAAGCGCCTGCTCTTCCTGCCCTTCGTGATGCTCGGGGTGACGGCGCTTCTTTTCGCGGCCCTGCAGTTTCTCTCTCCGGAGATGCGGGCCTCGCTCTACATCAAAGATCCCCGCCAGCTCTCGGCCCTCGAGTCCGTCATCGAGAAGTATGGGCTCAGAAAGCCCCTGCCCGTGCAGTACGGCATCTGGCTCAAGCAGGTCATAAAGGGGGACCTCGGCTACAGCGAGACCGCGAAAATGCCGGTGGCCGAGGCGGTCAAGGCCTTCTTCCCGGCCACCTTGGAGCTGACCGTGGCGGCGTTCTTTCCCATCCTCATCCTGGGAGTTTATTTCGGCACCCTTTCGGCCGTGTACAAGGACAAGTGGCTCGACCACGTCACGCGCTTCGTGGCCATCACGGGTTATTCTTTGCCGAGCTTCGTGCTGGGGCTTTTGCTTCTCATGATCTTCTACGGAAAACTGCAATGGTTCCCGCCGGGACGCTACTCCCTGGACGTTGATCTTCTCACCCATTCGGAGGCCTTCGGGCACTACACGGGCCTGCTCACGCTTGATTGCATTCTCAATGGGCAATGGAAAGCCCTGGGAGATGTCCTCAAACATCTGGTACTGCCAGCCTGCACCTTGACCTACATCAGCGTGGCCCTTCTCCTGCGCATCACCCGCTCCTCCATGCTCGAAGAGCTCGGCAAGGACTACATCCGCACGGCCAAGGCCAAGGGCCTGCCTGGCAACGTGATCGTCAAGAAGCATGCCCTGCGAAACACCTTGATCCCGGTCGTGACCCTATCGAGCCTCCTCTTCATCAACCTCCTGGGCGGGGTCGTGATCACGGAAACGGTCTTCGATTACCCCGGGATCGGGCGCTGGGGCGTGGTGGCGGCCCAACAGCTCGACATCGCCGGGGTTCTCGGCTCGACTTTGCTCGCGGCCACGCTGTTCGTCCTGGCAAATCTCGTCTCCGACATCCTCTACGCGGTGGTGGATCCCCGCATCCGGGTAGGATGATGGAGAATAGAACGCGCTTGCAGTCCTTTTATAGGCTCCTAAGGAAGAGGCCCATGTCCCTTCTGGGCTTCGGGCTCATCGGCTTCTTTATGGCCGTGGCCCTCGCGGCCCCGGTCCTGGCCCCGCCTCCTGCGAACTCTCGCGACCCCTATATCATCCCCCAGGACGGCTACAGCCCCGACCCCGTGCGCCCGAGCCCCCGGCACCGCTTCGGCACCACGGAGCAGCAGTACGACCTCTACTACGGCATGATCTGGGGCACGCGCACGGCCTTCCGCGTGGCCTTGAGCGTTGTCGGAGTCTCCCTCATCGTGGGCATTCTCTTCGGGGGCCTGGCCGGCTTCTACGGCGGCTGGGTGGACGAACTCCTCATGCGATTTACCGACGTCATCCTGGCTTTCCCGGACTTGGTCCTGGCCGTCGTCATCGTCTCGGTCCGCGGACCCAGCCTCCACAACGTGATGCTGGCGGTCACCGCCGTCTCCTGGCCGTCCTACGCCCGGCTGCTGCGCGGCGACGTGCTCTCGGTAAAAGAGAGGGAATTCGTGCTGGCCGCCAAGGCCCTGGGAGCCTCCGACCTGCGCATCCTGTTTAGGCACATCATCCCGAACTCGATCTACCCGGCCCTGGTCGTGGCCTCGCTTTCCATGGGCCGCATCGTGATCACGGCCGCGGCCCTGAGCTTCCTGGGGCTGGGCGCGCCGGTCGGCTACGCGGATTGGGGACAGCTCATCTCGCTTTCGCGCAACTGGATCCTGGGGACCTCCGGCAACCCCTTCGAGTTTTGGCACACGGTTTTCATCCCGGGATTTGCCATTTTCCTCTTCGTTCTTGGCTGGAACCTCCTGGGCGACGCGGTCCGGGACATCCTGGATCCACGGCAGAAATAGCGCGCCCATGGAAATTAAAACCCTCAACGATCTCCTGGACCGCGCGGCCCTAGAGGACGGCGCCAAACCCGCCATCGCCACCGAGACCCGGAGCCTGTCCTTCACCGAGCTCAAGGCAGAGGTCCTGCGCGCCGCGGCGGGTTTCGAGGCCGCCGGCGTCGGGCGCGGCCAATGCGTGGCCCTCATCCTCCGAAACAGCCCGGATTTCATCGTGGCCTACTTCGCCCTGGCGCGCCTCGGGGCCGCGGCGGTGCCCATTAACTTCATGGTCCAGAAACCCGGAGAGCTGTCCTACATGCTCAACGACTGCCGGACGGCGGGCGTCGTGACCCAGAGGGAGTTCTTAAAAGGGCTGCGCGCCGCCTCGGCCTCGGCTCCCTGCCTCAAGACGATTTGGGTCACCGACATAGCCGAGGGCCAAGCCCGAGGCGCGGAGAGGCCCTTCTCCGAACTGCTCAAAGGCCCGGAGGCTCCCAAAAACGCTCCCCTCGCAGACGAACAGGAAACCATGGGAATTCTCTACACCTCGGGCACGACCGGCGTGCCCAAGGGGGTCATGCTCACGCACAAGAATCTCGTCAGCAATTGCGAGAACACCCTGTCCCAGCTCAAGCTCAAGGCCTCGGACGTGGCGCTCTGCATCCTGCCCATGTTCCACACCTTCGCCTGGACCGGCAACGTGCTCGTCTGCCTGCGCTTGGGCATAAAGCTCGTGGTCTCGCCCAATATCGCGCCGGCCAAGCCTTGGCTCGGCCTCATGGCCCGGCACGGGGTCACCATTTTCTCGGCGGTTCCCCAGGTCTACTCTTTGCTTGCCAAGGAGGCCCAGGGCTGGAAGGGCTTCGTCCTGCGCTGGTGGTTTTTCCGCAAGGTCCGGATGGCCATTTCCGGGGCCGCGCCGTTGAGTCTCCCGGTACAGAAGGCCTTCGAGTCGGCCCTGCGCGTTCCCATCCTGGAGGGCTACGGCCTCACCGAAACCTCTCCGGTGGCCACGGTCAATCCCCCGGACGCCCCCCGGCCCTGCAGCGTGGGGCGCGCCATCCCCGGCACCCGGATCAAAATCGTCGATGATCATGAGCGGGAGCTTCCAATCGGAGAAGAGGGAGAGATCTGCATCAGGGGCGACAACGTGATGAAGGGCTACTATGGCCTCCCCGAGGCCACGCGCCAGGCCTTCACCCGGGACGGGTGGTTCAAGAGCGGCGACATCGGGGCCCTGGACGCGGACGGCTATCTCTACATCCGGGACCGCAAGAAGGACATGATCATCGTCAAGGGGCTCAAGGTATTCTCGGCCCAGGTCGAGGCGGTTCTTCTCGATCATCCGGACGTGGCCGAGGCCGCCGTGGTCGGAGTGCCCGACGAGCACGGCGACGAAACCATAAAGGCCTTCCTCGTGCTCCGCCCGGACGCCAGGGCGGACAAGGCCGCCCTCATGCAATACTGCCGCGCCAAGTTCGATCCGTACAAGCGCCCGCGCGACGTGGAAGTCATGGACGCGCTGCCCAAGAACGCCCTGCAGAAAGTCCTCAAGCGCGACCTGCGCGCCCGCGAGATCGAGAAGCGAAGTGCGCCTGCCTCCTGAGGCCTTAAAGCTGCTGCGCCAGGCCGCGCGCTTAAGCCCCGGGCCCGTCCACCTGGTGGGGGGAGCCCCGCGCGATTGGCTCCTAAAGCGCAAGACCCACGACTTGGATCTGGTCTCGCCAGAGCCCCTGCCCCTGGCCAAGAAATTGGCCAAAACCGCGCGCGGGACCATGGTGGTCCTAGACCCGGAAAACGCCGTCTACCGGATCGCTCTGGGCCCCTCGTGCCGAGAGATACGCCAAGTGGACGTGGCGCTGCTGCAGGGCGAGACCCTCGAAGAGGATCTCGCCCGGAGAGACTTCACCATCAACGCCTTGGCCTTGCCCTTGACGCCGGACATGCCGGCCTCGATCGCCGCGGGCGGCCTCATCGATGTTCGCGCAGGGCTCAAGGATGTCTCCCAGAAAATTCTGAGGGCCGATAACGAGCAGCTCTTCCGGGATGATCCCCTGCGCCTCTTGAGGGCCTTCCGCTTGGCCGCCCAGCTCGGGCTCTCCATAGAGCCCAAAACTTTGGGCATGATCCGGCGCCTGAAGGATCTCGCCCGCGAACCCGCCGGGGAAAGAATCCAAGCCGAGCTCATGGCCCTTTTGTCCGCGCCGGGCTCTTCGCGCTGGCTTTGCCTCATGGACGAGGCCGGTCTTCTCACAGCCGTTTTCCCGGAGTTGGGTCCCGCCCGGCGCTGCGCTGCGGTCTACTACGGGCCGGGAGGGGTGCTCAAGCATTCCCTGGCCGTCGCGGCCCGGGAGGATTTCCTCCTCAACAACCTCAAGCGCGTATTCCCGGCCGAGGCGGAGGCCATCGAGCGGGCCTTGGCCGCGCGCGCGTCCTGCCTCAAACCCCTGCTCGTCTTGGCGGCACTCCTCCACGACGTCGCAAAGCCGGAGACCGCCCGCAGGCAGGGGGGACGCCTGCGATTTTTCGGGCACGACGCTTTGGGGGCCAAGAAAGCCTCGGTGATCCTCTCCAAGCTGCGGTTTTCCCGCGAGCACATCGAGATCGCCGCGGCGGCCATCCTCCATCACCTGCGCCCCGGCCATTTGGCCGCCGGCGGCATGGTCACGGACAAGGCCGTCTACCGGTTCTGCCGGGACCTAGGCGAGAACGCCCTGAGCCTCCTTCTCGTCTGCTGGGCCGACCACGCGAGCTATCTGCCGGAGAAGCGCCTTCTCTGCGTCTTAAGGCAGGCGCGGGCCGAGCCGAATCCCGAAGCCGAAAAGACGGTGCATCACCTCCAGGTGATCGCCTATCTCATGCGCCGCCTCCTAGACGAGAAAAAGCGGGCCGTCCCCGCCCGCCTCATCAATGGCCATGACGTCATGAAGGCCCTGCGCATCCCGGCCGGGCCCAAAGTAGGGGAACTTCTCGAGAAGGTGCGCGAGGCCCAGGCCGAGGGCCGGATTAAGACCCGGCAAGAGGCCCTGGCGTTTCTAAAGAGAATCTAAAACCCCGGTTATCCACAAAACTTCGCGGGGAGTTTTTGTGGACAAGTCAGCCGGGAGCGCCCGGACCCAGCGCGGCTTAGGCCATTTTCCGGGCGGGCTCTTCCCCGAAAGGCCTATGAACTGCTCCAGAGAAACATCGTAGAATAAACGCCATGAGAAGGCTCTTCCTGGCCGCCGTCCTGGCGCTGACCAGTTCCGCCGCCGCCTTCGCAAACTTGGGGGGAGAGCGCCTGGCCGGTCCCCTGAAATTTGATTTTCCCCGGCTCTATCTGTCCAGAACCATCTCCACCTTAAAGACCTTTCTGGACTCGGCCGAGGCGCAGCGGCTGCTTGACCCGATACGGGGCACTCCCGCCCTGGACTTCGTGGCTCAACTGAAGGTGCGGTGGCCCGACGCGACAAGGGCGGACATGGCCCTCAAGCCGCTGGAGCCTTACCTCAAAGAGGAGTTCATGCTCGAATGCGCCGATCGCCTCGCGGGAACGGAAATCGTGGACGTAAAAATGATCGTGGCCCGATCCATGCTCGAAGCCATTTCCGGGGCCAGAAAAAGGGCGGAGGAGGACGTGGAAGCAAAGACCTTGGAAGTGATGGACAACATCCGCAAGCGCTTCGAGAGACCGGTGCCGTCCTCGGCGCGGGACTTGGAGGAGCTCGAGGAGGCCGTCGAGACTTTGGCGCTTCTCGCTCCGTACGGAAAAGGAATCGAATCCGCCCTGTCTTTCGCCCAGAAGATCGAGAGATCGCTCAAAAAAGGCTCTGCATTGTCGGCCGAGATGAGCCGGACCGCCGCGGCCTTGGGCTCTATGGCGCCCGCGCCGGAGGCCAGCGCCCCCATCGAGCCGGAAAGCCCCAGATCCCGGCGCGAGCCCTTCCCGAAATCCATCGGCCTGGCCGGCCTTCTAAAGCCCCGGGACGCAAGCAAGCCGGAGCGATCTTGGAAGCCCCGGCGGCTGCCGCGCCGCCAGGAATGGAGGAAAGCCGTGGCGGAGGCCCTTGCGCTCATAGGCCCGGAGTATCCCGCGCATGCTCTCGCCCAAGCTCTGCTTGAGGTGAATTTCTTAAAAAACCCCGGGGCGAATACCTTGGGCTACGTCGCCAGCCGGCTCCAGATCACCTTCGCCTCTCCGGAAGAATTCGAAGCGAGCCCCGAGAGAGCCGCGGCCCTAAGCCGCGCCCTTCAAGAACTCCATGGCGCAGCCAGAAGGCAAGCCGCGGATATCGTCGAGGCAAACCAGGGACGGGGAATGATCCCTTCCCAGATCGTGGAGTACGCCGAGGCCGCGGAAAACCTGGTGTTCTACGCGAGCCCTTTTCTGCGCGATGAAAAGGGCGAGAAGGACGCCCTGTTTCGGGATCTGGGCCTGGCCTACCTGGCCTTGACTCCCCAAGCCGAGCGCGCCCGAGAGGGATTGACCGCCAGGCTCGCGGCGCGCAAAGACGATCGGAGCTCCCTATGGGAGGATTTGGAGGAGTTTCTTTCCAGACTTGCCGCTCGCATGTACGAGTCCAACACGCGCTACGCGGAATTCGTCGCCTTGCGAAAAAGCATCCGGAATACCCGCCTCTCTCCCGAAACCGCGGGGGAGCTCGCCAGTCAAACGGAGGATATAGCCGCCATCATCCTCGACAACTACCTTGTCGCCGAGGAAGAGGCGGCCATCCGCAGACTGCGCGATTCTCTCGCCGCGCGCCTCTGGTCCAGGGCGCAAGATCGCCCCCTGCTGCAAGCGCTGGCACGGCATGCCCAGGAAATGATTGTCTTCCTTGAAAGCGACCACGAGTGGCTCAACGGCAAAGAGATGCGGGCCTGGCGGTCCGCCCTGGCGGCGGCGATCAGGATGAGCGAGTCCCCGACACGGCCCGACCGGGGCCGGGGGCAGGTCTGGCTCAAGCGCCTCAAGCCCTTGATCGAGAGCTACCAGGCCCAGCTCAAGGAACGGAAAACCACGGCCGGGCTGCACCTTCCTCCAGAACGGACGGAAGCACGAAAAGAAACATCCCGCCGCCTTCTACTTCTGGCCAAGGCCCTGTCCATTTGATAGCATTCCCATGGTGACAGGGAGCCTGAAGTCGTATTTGGCCGAGATTATCGGCACCTTCGCCTTGGTATTCGTCGGGGCGGGCTCGGTGTGCATGGACGCGGCCACCGGAGGGAAAGTGGGGCTTACCGGAATCGCCTTGGCCCACGGATTGGCGATCACGGCCATGTCCTACGCCTACGCCCCCATCTCCGGAGCCCATTTCAACCCGGCCGTGACCGCGGCCATGCTCATCAACCGGAGAATGGACGCGGTCAAGGGGGTGTTCTATGTCATCTGCCAGCTTCTGGGCGCCTCCCTAGCCGGCCTTTTGCTCGCCTCCTCCCTGCAGGCCTACCCGCATGTGGCCAACACATCCCCTTTCTTGGGAAGCATGGGGCTTGTGGGAATCGGGTTCAAGGGGGGGACCTTGCTCGAGGCGGTGATGACTTTCTTTCTCGTCTCCGTCATTTACGCCACCAGCGTGGACTGCCGGGGATTTTCCGGCACGGCCCCCCTGGCCGCCGGCCTGGCCGTCTCTCTCGGAACCCTCGCGATCGGGCCCCTCACGGGCGCGGCCTTGAACCCGGCCCGGGCCTTCGGGCCGGCGGTGGCGACCGGGCGCTGGGAGAATTGGTTCGTCTATTGGATCGGCCCCCTGGCCGGGGCCGCGGCCGCTTCCCTCCTGCATGAAAATTTTTTTCTTGAATCCACACCAGGAACTAAACCATGATCAAATTGACGACAGCACTCCAGTCTTCTCTCAAAGGCAGCGAACTCCCGACGGCACTTTTTTGTTTTGAGGAGGGCCCCATCGCCGGAGCCAAGCCCGTTCTCCCGGCCCAGCGCAAGGCCGTTCTGGACCAGGCCAAGGCCGACGGCTTCAAAGGGGGACTGGGCGACTGCGCCTCGTTCTCCTCGCCGAACTTTGGAAAGCTCATCTTGGTCGGCCTTGGAAAAAAGGGGGACTACGACGCCGAGGCTTTGCGCCGGGCCGCCGCGGGCCTCTTCCACTACGCCAAGGGGCGCTTTGCCCGCATCGCGGTGTTCCCCGCTGACAATCCTCAAGCCGCGGCCGAGGGCCTGATTTTGGCCTCCTACCGCTTCCTCGAATACAAGAAGGGCGAGGAGGAGAAGCTCTCCGAGGCGGTTTTCATCGCCGCGCAAGCCGCGGAAAAGAACGGCTTCGAGAAGGCTCTCTCCAAGGCCGCGCTCCACGCCGAGGCGGTGTGCCTGGCCAGGGATCTCGTCAACCGCGGGCCCTCGGACAAGACCCCGCAGGCCATGGCGGAAATCGCCAAGTCCCTGGACGGCTCCGGGATCAAGGTCAGCGTCATCTCTCGGGCCAAGGCCCAGGAGCTCGGCATGGGCTCCTTCCTCGGGGTGGCCCGGGGCAGCGCCCATGAGCCGGCCTTCGTCCATCTGGTTTACAAGCCCCAAGGCCCGGCGCGCAAGCGCCTGGGGTTGGTGGGCAAGGGCATCACCTTCGACTCGGGGGGCCTGAGCCTCAAGCCCCCGCAGCACATGGAGACCATGAAGATGGACATGGCCGGGGCCGCCTCGGTCCTCGCCGTCTTCAAGGTTCTGCCGCGCCTCAAGGCCCGCGCCGAGGTGCACGGCTTCTGCGCCTTCACCTACAACATGCCCGGACCCGACGCCATGAAGCCCGGGGACGTGATCAAGGCCATGAACGGGAAAACCATCGAGGTCTTGAACACCGACGCGGAGGGGCGCCTTATCCTGGCCGACGCTTTGGCCTACGCCAGCCGCCAGAAGCTCGACGCCTTGATTGACCTGGCGACCCTCACCGGAGCGGTGGTCACGGCCTTGGGCTCCAAGGTGACGGGAGCCATGACCAACAATCCAGCACTTCTGCGCCAGCTTTTGGCCGCCTCGGCCAAGACCCAGGAGGCCGTCTGTGAGCTGCCCTTGGTCAAGGACTACAAGGACCAGATCAAGAGCTCGATCGCCGACCTCCAGAACATCGGCAAGGCGCGGGGGGAGGCCGGAAGCATCATCGGCGGGCTCTTCCTCCAGGAGTTCGTGGACGGCGCCGCCTGGGTCCATTTGGACATCGCGGGCACCGCGTGGACCGACGCCCCTTCGGCCTACTGCCCGGCGGGCGGGACCGGCTCTATGGTGCGCACCTTAATCGAATACCTCGCGGCCCTGTGAAGCCGGACCCGATCGCGGAGGGAATGCTCCGCATCCTGGCCGAGCTCGGGGAGGACCCGGAGCGCGAGGGGCTCGTAAAAACCCCCCAACGCGTGGCCAAGGCCCTGCGGGAGCTCACCGCCGGCTACCGCGCCGACGTCGATAAGATCATCAACGACGCGCTGTTTACCGAGGCCTACAACGAGATGGTCCTGGTCAAAGACATCACCTTCTTCAGCCTCTGCGAGCACCACCTCCTGCCCTTCTTCGGCAAAGCCCACGTGGCTTACATCCCGGACAAGAAAATCATCGGCCTTTCGAAGCTTCCGAAGATCGTGGACATCTTCGCCCGCCGACTCCAGGTCCAGGAGCGCATGACCAATCAAATCGCCGCGATCCTAAGCCAAAAGCTCAAGCCCTTGGGCGTGGGCGTCGTGATCCAGGCCCGCCACCTCTGCATGGAGATGCGCGGGGCCGAGAGCCTGCTTTCCCCGACGGTCACGAGCTCCATGCTCGGCTGCTTCCAAAAGGACCCCCGCACCCGCGAGGAGTTCCTGAACCTGATCAATTAAAAACGCCAGGCAGAAGGCCTGCTTTTCATCCCCCGCGCTCCGGGACATTCACTTTTCGTTCTTCACAGATGGCAAGCGTTCATTGAATGAAAAAGTTATAGCGCAGCGCTTGCCAAGCTCATCCACGTTCATTGAAGCATGTCCGGACACTTTATCGGCGGCCAATTGGCCGGCATATTCCAGGGTCGTGGATTCTGAGCCGGAGTCGCTGTCATACGCATACACTGCTCGAAATCCTTTCTCATCCGGCAGATTGACCAGGCTGATCATCTCCCCCAAATACTTGACTTCTATTCTCACAAGTTCATGGACATCTTCCACCAACACTACATCGTGCGGCATTGCGAACAACTTGCACTGCTCATTCCCTTCGTCCTTGGACTTCAACTGCCGGGGATGAATAATCAGTGCAATCCTTTTGCCTTCTCTTGTTCGACTATCAACAGCCGGTCCGATCTTAACTTCAGAATATAGTTTCATGGACTTAAAGCGTTGACTTGGGGATTCATGCTGGCAGGCACCACAAAATAAGGTTGCCAACACGATGACATTGACGCAAGGGACTGTTGATAGATAACTGATCAAATTCTTCTCCCGTTTCTCGGATGAACCGTATAGTTGACCGCAACCAATACAAACATCAGCGCGGTTGGCGACTTGGAGCTCGCTAAAACTCCTTGATCATCAGACGCTAGAATAGAAAACCCCTGCAT
Source organism: Elusimicrobiota bacterium (assembly GCA_016218575.1). Classification (NCBI taxonomy): domain Bacteria; kingdom Pseudomonadati; phylum Elusimicrobiota; species Elusimicrobiota bacterium. Next base: position 362,008 of record JACRDN010000019.1, on the reverse strand, counting down.
ATTAAAATGCAGGGATTTTTCTGTTCTAAACTTGTGTTAAACCGAGGTTCCCACGCGGTCGGCGTGGAAGATCGCAACCCAGACGACGGCGAGAGCCAAAGCGGACCAGATCAGGAGCCCTCCCACCGTGTAGCCAGCCGTCATGTGGTTGGCGGCGAGCATCCCCAGGAGCATGGGCCCGGAGAGATAGGTGTTGGCGCGGGAAGCAAGGTAGGCCCGGCGGCGGATCACCGGCAACTCCTCGGGGGTCGCCTTGCCGGAGAGGATTTTTTTCTGGATGGGCCAGATGATGAACCAGACATTGAACCACATGACGCTTCCAAAAAGCATGCCGAGCATGATCCAAGAGGCGCGGTCGGTCAGCCCCATCTCGTCATGAAACAGCGCGTTTGGCCCGAAGCCCGCGCCCGGCAAATACATATAGATGAGGGAAAAGAGCAGGAGTCCGGTCAGGAAGGTGAGCATGGCGCCCCAACGGAACCACCACAAAGCGCGGGGCATGAGCTTGGGGTTCACGGCTTTTTTCCCCGCGTCGTCCAAGGCCGCCTGGAGGGGGACGTTGACGAAGTTGAAGAAATAAAGATGGCCGATCCAGGTGATCCCGGCGATGACATGCAGCCAGCGCGTCACGAATTGCAGAGTGTCCATAGCGTCCCCCAATGCGGCGATTTATCGAATAATTCGCGGTGAAATACAAATACCAGTTTTAGGGCGGCCGCGTCAACACTGTCATGGGTCGAAGGGCCTATTTCAAACGTAGGACTAGCGAGCATTTTCCATTGACAGCGGGGCTTGAATATCATCAGATTGGTTATCTCGCGAGGATAAAAATGAAAAACCTAATTGCCTGCGCCGGACTGTTCTGCGCTCTATTGACAGGGAACGCCCGGGCCGATGAGTTTAGCGCCGCGCGCCGCACCGGCCAGGACCGCGTTGAGTTCGATTTAAAGCTATGGGTCTATCGAATCGAAACGAGATGCCATTGGGAGACCGAATGCCGCGAGCATTGCTCCTGCCTTCCGGCCCCCCACGGCGGATGCCATTGGCACTGCCATCAATACTGTTATCCCACGAGAGTTTGCCGGGACTACGAGTACCGGGACTACGAGAAGCCGGTGAAGGTCGCGCTCCAATTCCCGGCCGATGCCGCCTTGCGGGAAGGACAGAGCGAGGAGATCAAGCTCACCTACCACCATGGCGCGGGAAATCCCTTCTCCCGCTACGATGCCTACGCCGCGGAGGTAAAGTCCTCCCATTACAGCTATCAGGAACCCCCGGTTCACCGCTTCCAAAACCGGGAAATGCCCGATTCCTACGTGTTCCAACTGGCCAAGGGAGAAGGCAGGCCCGACCCGACCCCGCCGGCTCCGAAACCCGATGAAGAACTGCTCCGCTTCATCCAAGACAACATGGTTTTCCGGGCCTACAACGACAAGGAAAGCGGAAAAGGAATCATGTCCGTCTCCATCAAGCCGGAGGTCTTGGACAAGAAAATGATCTCCGACATCCAGTACGAGGCCCAGAGGATTCCCGCCGGCAGCTCCATGGCTTTCGGCATGGTCAAAGGCAAGAGGGATCTCGCCAATCTGCCGCGCAACGTCTTATTGATACCGCTCTACCAGGAATTAAACGAACAGAACTCGTACCTGGTGAAACTGAAGGTGCGCCATGATTTCAAGAAGCCGGAGTACCAGTGGAGCGAGGAGTTCGCTTTGACCCTGCCCTTCTCCAAAGAACCGGCCTTGACGCAAGGCCTCAATCCCGCTAAAATGAGGGCTCTGCAGTCCTTAGCGGGCGTAGTTCAATGGTAGAATAGAAGCTTCCCAAGCTTCGGACGTGGGTTCGATTCCCATCGCCCGCTCCAGATTTCACACCCGATTCTCGTCGACAAATCGGCGAACTTCAGCGTCACGCAATACCTCCCAAAGGGCCCAAAAAAGAGCCTAAAAACGGCTCCGAGGTCCGAATACTCAAATAGGTTTTTCGATTAAAGGCTCCTACAGGGTTCTTCTGCGCCTTGAAACGGGAGCCCGGACCTGTTAAAATGAGCGTAGCAGGTTTCTGTACACAATTGTACGAATCATGACTGCACTCAATATTCAGAAAAAGCTGGCCCAAAAGGGCCTCCGTCTCTTCACGACCGCCGACTTCCGGCGGACGCTCGGGCTATCTTTGCCCACCGCTTATAAGACGCTCGAGCGCTGCAGCAGGCAGGGCGCCGTCGTCCGCCTCAGAAACGGACTCTATTGCCTGCCCTGGAGCAAGCCGGGGGCTATGGCGATCGCCAACGCCCTCTATCGCCCGTCCTACATCTCCTACGAGAGCGCCTTGGCGCATTACCACCTGATCCCCGAGACGGTCTATGCCGTGACCTCCGCCACCACGCGCCGCACCAAGGAGATCGAGACCGACGACTTCGGCTACGTGTACCATTCCATCAAGAAGGAGGCTTTCACCGGCTACCGTCCCTGCAAAGTCGGCGACGAGCTGGTGCTGATGGCCGAGCCCGAGAAAGCGCTGTGCGACTACCTGTTCCTAGTGTTCCTTAAGAAACGGGCTCTCAACGAGCGCATCGCCTGGAAAAAGGTGGACCGCAAGAAGCTTCTCCAGCATGCGCGCCTATTCAAGCCTAAGACCTTCCTCTCCTGGGTGGGCCATGCTATCGGCAGATGAGATCAAGCAGCTCGCGGTAAAATTCCACACGACCGATGAAAATGTCGCGCGCGAGTACGCGCAGAACGTATTCCTCTCCCATCTGTACGCGGACCCAGCCTCGGACGGCCTTATGTTCAAGGGCGGGACCTCCCTGCGAATCGTCTACCAGAGCCCGCGCTTCTCCGAGGACCTCGACTTCACCGCGGCCATGCCGTTTCACAAGACGCAAGCCGTGATCGAGCGGACGGCCGAGCGCGTCGCCCAGGAGATCTCAGGCCTGGCGCTCGTCGAGTCCAAGCCCACGAGCGGCGGCTACTTCGGCATCGTGCGCGGCCCCATGGGACCGTGGGAGATCGAGATCCTCCTGCAGGCCTCCACGCGCCAGAAGCCCCTTAAGGGAGAGCTCTCCGTGGTTACGTCGGGCCTCGTGCCGAACTACAACGTCTACGGCCTGCCGGAGAAATTGCTCGTTGACGAGAAGGTCGACGCACTTCTCTCGCGCGCCAAGCCACGGGACTTCTACGACCTCTACTTCATCCTGCGCAAGCCGATGGGGGAAAGGAAGTCGATCGCGGCGCGGCGCAAGCAGGTCTTAGAAAGGCTTGAGGCGGTCGACAAGAAGTTCCTCTACAACGAACTCAAGGCTTTCCTGCCTAAGAGCCATTGGGCTATCATCCAACAGCTCCCCAATCAGCTCAAGAAGGAGCTCGGGCGTTTATGAGCGCATAGGCCCAAGCGCTACGGCGTTTTTGCTAGACTAGCTGCCGTCAATGCGAAATTTCCTGCTCGGGGCGGCGCTGCTGTTTACCCTGAGCCCTCGCGCCGACGCCTCCGCCGACGAACTCGTCGCCCAAGGCAACGCTTTCTATTTTCAAGGCCAGCAGCCCAAGGCCCTGGACCGCTACGGCAAGGCGCTCGAGGAAAGCTCGACCACAGTGAAGGCCTGGCTCAACGGGGGCGTGGTCCTAGAAGAGCTGGGCAACCCCAAGAAAGCCGCGGAGTGGTTCCGCCGGGCCGCGAGGATATCCGCCGAGGAGCCCGAAGTCCTCACCGCCATGGGCTGGGCCCGCTGGCGGGCCGGGGACTTCGAGGGGGCCTCCGCCGCGCTTTACGAGGCCGCGCGGCGCGACCCCGAGGCGGCTTACGCGTGGCTGGGACTAGCGCGAGCCGAGCTCGACTTGGGGCTCCCGAAGAAAGCCCTGGAGGCTCTCGACAAGGCCCAGGCCGCCGCACCCCTTCTCAACCTCGTCTCCTATTACCAGGGTCAGGCCTCCGAGAAGATGGGGAACACCGCCAAGGCCTCCGAGGCCTACCGCCGCGCGGTGCTGGCGGACTCCTATTTCGTTGAGGGCCGCGATCCCCTGGCCCGGGCCTATTTCAAGCAAAAGGACTACAACCAAGCCTGGCGCCAACTCTCGAAGATTCTGGACGCCGAGCCCCTGAGTCGGCGCTTTACGGCCTGGCTCAAAAAAGTCCGCCCGCGCTTGACGCGCCGCCCCGCCGATATTCTCACTCCCTCCGGCCTGCACCGCCCCGAGCCCTACATCGTGGACTCGGACTCGGGGGGCGCGAGCGTTCCCAAGCTCAGAATCAACATCGGCAGCACCGCGTTGGGCAAGCCCAGGCCTCGGCAGTTCCTTAAATTCGAGGCCACGACGAGCTTCTTGGTCGTGGACGCCTCGTCGGGCAAAAAACTTCTGAAGGGCGAGACCGGGGAGGCCTGGCAGGCGCGGATCAGGCGCGGCAAGAAAGGCGCGCTCCTAGCGCTCCATGATTCCTCGGGACGCTCCATGCTCCAAAGGCGCCAAGCCGTCGTGGTCAGGCCCCAGAGCCCCAAGGGCCTGATTGCGGTGGATGGCAAGCTCCTGCGCGGTGTCGTCGAGATATCTCCGTTCAAGGGGAGGCTTAGAATCGTCAACGCCCTCGATCTCGAGAACTACACCCACGGGGTGGTGGCGGCCGAAATGCCCATCGGATCGCCGCTCGAGGCCCTGAAGGCCCAGGCCGTGATCGCCAGAAGCCACGCCCTTTTCATCCAAAAAATCTCCCGGCGCCACCGCCGGGAGGGCTACGACCTCTGCGACGACCAGCATTGCCAGGTCTACGCCGGGGTGCGCGCCGAGAGCCAGCGCTCCCGCGAGGTCGTGGAGGCCACCCGCGGGCGCATCGCGGTTTTCAACGGCAAGGTCGCCCATGTCATTTATTCCTCCAACTGCGGGGGGCACACCCAGAACGGAAGCGACCTCACGGGCTGGGGAGACGTTTCGTACTGGTCCTCCATCCCGGACGGCCAGGGGCTGCCTGCAACCGTGGATTCTCCGTGGGAGCTTAGACGATGGCTTTTGGGCTGGCCCGCCGCCTTCTGCAAGCCCTCCAATTACGCACACCCGTCCCATTTCCGCTGGACCCGGATCATCCCCTTCAAGGATCTTGAGGAGAAGATAGCCCGGCGCTACAAGACCGGCAAGCTTCTCTCCCTGCGGGTCCTGCGCCGCTCCGCATCGGGAAACGTCAACGCCATCCTGATCCAAGGCTCCCAGCGCAAGGTCAAGATAGATTCCGAGATGCAGATACGCAATCTCCTCGGCATCGGCTCCTTGAGAAGCACGCTCTTCATCGTGGACGCAGAGTACAAAAAGGGAGCCGCCAGGCCCGAGACCTTGGTTTTCCACGGCGGGGGCTGGGGACACGCGGTAGGGCTGTGCCAATCCGGGGCCATGGGACGGGCCGAGGCGGGACAAAGCTATGAGGAAATCATCAAGGCGTATTTCAAGGGCGTTGAGCTCGGGCAAATGGATTATTAGCCTCTGCTGTCTGGCCGCCGCCTGCCGCGGGACCATCCCCGAGCTCCACGAGCCGCCCAGCCGCAACGTCGGGGGCTTCCTGGTCGGGCTCAAGATATCAACGGAGCTCTCCGGGGAGGCCTCTTCCGGCAAATTCATCCTCAATCTGGAAAGCGGCTCCGAAATCTACCGGCTCGCCTTGGAGCCGGGGCAGTCCTATCTTTACCAGGTGGAGCCTGGGATTTACCGCCTCGCCCCCGAGCGCTCGCTCTTCGGAGGCCGGCGAACGCTCATGAGCATCTCGGCCCAAGGCCAGGAATACCAGCTTCCGTTTCCTAGGGAGCTTGACCGCCATGAATCCCTCTCCGTGGAGCCCGGGGACATCTTAGTGCTTGGGCGGGTCGAGGTTTCCGTCGCCGAGGCCCAGGCCGGGAGGGAGGCCTTGGTCCGCATTCGCTTGAACCAGAGCGTGGCCGCACGTCGCGACCTGGTTCAAGCCATGATCCGCAAGATCATGGACCCAAGCCAGCCCCTGCCCGCGCGGGAAAGCGCCCTGTCCTGGGTCCAGGCCTTGGAAAAGAACCTGCGCCGGCTTTTCGGCGAGAAAGAGAAGGGGCCGGCCCTGGCTCCCTGATGCGCCTCGTCATAGACCTGGGCGGGACTTGGCTCAGGATCGCGGTTCACTCTCCAGGGAGCAGACCTCGGCGCATGCGGCTTCCCGCCGTGCCGTGGAACGAACTCCCCGCCGCATTGAGGCAGGTCAAGCATGTGGGAAAATGGGGAAAACTCGATTCCATCACCGTGGGCGGAACCGGTCTTGGCAAGGCCTCGGCCCGCAGGCAGCTCGCGGCGGGACTTCATTCGCTGGCAAGGACCACACGAGTTATTCCGGATTTCGAACTGGCCTTCGAGCAGGCTTTCGGGGAAAAGCCCGGGATCGTGGTCGTCGCGGGAACCGGCTCGGTGGCGTTCGGCAGGAACGCCGAGGGCCGTTCGGCCAGAGCCGGAGGGTTCGGCCCCATACTCGGAGACGAGGGCTCGGGCTTTTGGATCGCAAGCCAAGCGCTGGAGAGCCCCAAGCTCAAGGCTCTCCTTGCCAAAGCTGCCGCGGCGCGGGCCCGCCGCGGCAGGCGCCAGACGGCGGGGCTCGCCCGGCGCGTGCTGGCCTTGGCCGCAAAAAATCCTGAGGCGCGGGCCCTGCGGCGCAGGGCCGCCGAAGAACTCGCCGCGCTCGCGCGCGCCTTGGCGTCAAGGCTGCGCCTTAGCGCTCCCGTTCCCATCGCGCTCCACGGAGGCCTTTTCCGGGACGCAGGCCTGCGCCGGGATTTCCTCTCAGCCTTGAAAAAGATAAAATATCGGGCATGCGGATCGCTTTAGGCGCCGACCACGGCGGCTACGAACTCAAGAAGCGGCTCGAGGGAATCCTTCCCAAGGAGGGACACGCAATCTTGAACCTCGGGGTGGACGGGCCCGAGCCCGCCGATTATCCCGACTACGCCAAGGCGGTGGCCTTGGCCGTGGTCTCCGGCAAGGCCGAGCGCGGCATCATGATTTGCGGAAGCGGGGTAGGCGCCTGTGTCGCGGCCAACAAGGTGCGCGGCGCGCGGGCCGGCCTCTGCCATGACACCTTCTCGGCGCGCCAGGGCGTGGAGGACGACGATGTCAACATCCTTTGCCTGGGCGCGCGGGTGATCGGCCCGGAACTTGCGCTTGAAATCGTGAGGGTCTGGCTCAAGGCCAGGTTCTCCAACGCGGAGCGCCACGTCCGCCGCCGCGACAAAGTCATCGCCTTAGAACGACTGGTGTCAGACTTTTAACTTTTGCAACTTTTTGAACTTTTATAGTCCTAATAAGTTGTATAAGTTGCAAAAGTTAAAAGTCTGACACCAACACACAGATATGAATCCTTTACGGGAATTGGGGCGCTTCGGGGTGAGCGTCTGGTACGACAATATCAGCCGGGGGCTGCTTGTTTCTGGAGAACTCGCGCGCAAGGCGGAGCTTTGGGGCCTCAAGGGCGTCACCTCCAATCCGACGATTTTCGAGAAGGCCATCGGCTCCTCCAACGACTACGACCCTGCCATCCAGGAAATGACCCGCGGGACGCGCTCGCCCCAGGAGATGTTCGAGACCATGGCCGTGGAGGACATCCGCGCGGCCGCCGACCTGTTCAAGCCGGTCTACGAGGAGAGCGAGGGACAAGACGGCTACGTCAGCATCGAGCTTGCTCCCCATTTGGCGCGGCAGGCCGAGGCCAGCCACAAGGAAGCCCTGCGCCTGCACCGCCTGGTGGGCCGCCCCAACGTCATGATCAAGATCCCAGGCACCGAGGAAGGGCTTCTCGCCGTAGAGAAAGCCATCGCCGACGGGGTGCCGGTGAACATCACCTTGCTTTTCTCCCAGGAGCGCTACGCCAAGACCCTCGCGGCCTATCTGCGCGGGCTCGAGAAGAGGCTTGCGCAGAAGAAAGACCTATCCAAAGTCGCCTCTGTGGCGAGTTTTTTCGTCAGCCGCATCGACACCGCCGCGGACAAGCGGCTTGCAGCACTGGGGACCCCCGAGGCACGGGCTCTCTCGGGCAAGGCCGCCATCGCCAACGCCAAACTCGCCTACCAGATCTACAAGCGCCAAATCGCATCCGAACGCTTCGCCGTCTTGAAGCGAGCCGGCGCCCAGGTCCAGCGCCTCCTCTGGGCCTCCACGGGAACCAAGAATCCCAATTACCGGGACGTCCTCTACGTCGAGGAGCTCATCGGGGCGGACACCGTCAACACCATGCCCCCGGCCACCTTGGAGGCGTTCTACGACCATGGCGCCTGCCGCCCCAGTCTCGAGGAAGACCCGCTCGAGGCCCGGGAGCAATGGGAGGGGCTCGGCAAGCTCGGGGTGGATATGGCCCAGATCTGCCGAGATCTCGAGGAGGAGGGCCTCAAGGCCTTCTCGAAATCCTTCGAAACCTTGATGGGCCAGATCTCGGCCAAGCGGGAGCTCCTTAAGGCAGAGGTCCAGGCGGAGGGTGCTGGCCTCGACAGCCTGGCCAAGGCCCAGTTCTCAAGCCGCCTCTGGCAAAAGGATCCCACGCTTTGGAAAACGGACAAGGCCCATCAGAAGGCAATTCGGAACTCCTTGGGCTGGCTCACCTTGCCAGACAGCATGTCGGGGGCCCTAGGTCCCATCCGCAATTGCGCCGCCGAGATCGTCAAGGAGGGATTCGAGACCGCGGTGGTCCTGGGAATGGGGGGGTCGAGCCTGGTCTGCGAAGTTTTCAGGACCGCTTTTCCCCGGGGAAAAGGATTTCCGAAGCTGGAGATACTGGACTCCACGCACCCCAAGGCCGTGGCGGGGCTTGAGTCGCGGCTCAACCTCAAGCGCGCGCTCTTCGTGATCTCGAGCAAGTCCGGCTCCACCATCGAGCCCGGCTGTCTGCTCGACTATTTCTACGACCGGGTCTCCAAGCTTTCCGGAGACAGGGCCGGCCGCCAATTCATGGCGATCACGGACCCGGGCACCTCCCTTGAGAATCTCGCCGTCAAGCTGCGCTTTCGCAAGACCTGCCTCAATCCCCCGGATGTGGGGGGAAGATTCTCCGCCCTTTCTTATTTCGGGCTGGTGCCGGCGGCCCTCATGGGCATCGACATTGAAAGGCTCCTCGGCCGGGCCCGAGATTTGGCCAAGAAGCTCTCTCCCGCCAAGGCCACCGAGGAAAATCTCGCCCTAAGGCTGGGAGCGGCTTTGGCGGCCCACGCCGCCAAGGGGCAGGACAAGCTCACTTTGTGCCTGCCCCCCGGCCTCGAGCCTTTCGGCCTGTGGCTGGAGCAACTGATCGCGGAGTCCACCGGCAAGGAGGGCCAGGGAATCGTGCCGGTGGTGGGCGAAGCCCCGGCTAAGAACGACTCCTACGGCGGCGACCGCCTCTTCGTCCACGTGAGCCTCGACGCGGCGGCCGGGGACCTACCCCTTCAAGGGAAAATGCTCGCCCTGGAGAAAGCGGGAAGACCGGTCCTCACCCTCAAAATGGCCGACGTCTACGATTTGGGCGCGCAGTTCCTCCTTTGGGAAATCGCCACGGCCGCGGCGGGGCATTTGATGGGGGTCAATCCTTTCGACCAACCCGATGTGCAGTCCGCAAAGGACCAGACCCGGAAACTTTTAAGCTCCCTGAAAAAGGGGGCTCTGCCCAAGGAGAGCCCGACTTGGCGCTGGGGCGGGGTTTCGGCGTGGGCGGACGCGCCCCTGGCCGAGGCGTGGACGGATTCGTCCCCTCCCCTATCCGAGGTCCTCGCCAAGCACTTGGGCCGCCTGAACTCCGGGGATTACGCGGCTCTTCTCTCCTTCCTCGATCCCGAATCCCAACGCCGGAGTCTGGAGGGGCTGCGCGCTCAAATCAGCGCTCTCACCTCGGCCCCGGTCTGCCTCGAGCATGGCCCCCGTTATCTGCATTCCACGGGCCAACTCCATAAAGGGGGACCCTCCAAGGGCGTGTTTATCATGATTTGCGAAGCTAGGCCAGCGGCCCTGGAAATTCCCGGCCGTCCCTATCACTTCGGGACCTTGATCAGCGCCCAGGCTCGGGGCGACTTCGAAGCCCTGAAGAAAGCCGGTCGCCGCGTCCTGCTCCTGGCGCTCGAGTCCATCGCGGCGGGGGACCTCTCCAGCGTCGCCAACGCCTTGAAAATTAAAACGAGGCCGACTTGACGATCAAGGAGCGGGCCCGGCGCGTCAAGGTCTTCCTGCTCGACATCGACGGAGTGCTCACCGACGGCCTCATCTACCACTTCGTGGACACCTCCGGGAATCTGGTGGAGCTCAAGGGGGTCAACGCCCAGGACAGCATCGCTCTCGGCTGGCTCGCCCAATGCGGGATCAAGACCGGGGTCATCAGCGGGCGAAATTCCCGGGGCATGGAGGAACGCCTGAAGCTCGTCAAGGTCTCCTACATCCATCAAGGCCGCCTCGACAAGCTGAATGTTTTTGATCAAATCCTGAAGGAGGCCGGGGTCAAGGCCGAGGAAGTCCTCTACATGGGGGATGATTGGCCCGACATCCCGGTCTTGGAGCGCGCGGGCCTGGCCGTGGCCGTGCCCAACGCCAGGCCCGAGGTCAAGGCCAAGGCCCACTGGGTCACCCGCAGCCGAGGGGGAGAGGCCGCGGTCAGGGAGGCCGCGGAGCTGGTTTTGCGCGCCCAAGGCTTGGTTGACAGGGTTGGAGGATTGCGCTAGAATCATTGCCAGATGACATCGGGCCTCGGCGCAGGCGAAAGCGAAGGAGATTCGTCCCGCAATCAAAAGCTGTGGGCCGTGCTTTTGGTCCTGGACGCTTTTCTTGTCATCATATTCGGCGGAGCCCTGGCGGCCAAGCTCTACCAGCATTGGCAGTCTCCTCCCCAACTCCCGCCGCCTCCAGTACAGGTCCATAGGGCCAAGCCGGCCCCGCCGGCGCCCAAGCTCGCTGAAGAGCCCGCCCCGCCCGCGGCAAAGCCCGCGGAGCCCACGCAGGCAGCCCCGGCCAAGCCCGCCAACAATCCCGCTTTCGTGCAGGAAGCGCCCAAGCCCCGCGAGGCGCCCAAGCTCCAGGAGGCGGCCAAAGCGACCACTCCAGCCGGGGCAGTCGCTCCCATCCCAGCAGCAGCACTGGCTGCGCCCCAGCCATCGGCCAAGGTCAAGGCCAAGGCCGTCAAATTCCAGATCAAGGCTCCCGGAGCCAAGAACGTGGAGCTCTGGGGAGGCTTCATTCGCGGCGGCCGCAAGGCCATGACCCAGGAAAGCGACGGGATGTGGACCCTGACCCTCTATTTGACTCCCGCCACCTACCGCTACCTCTATCTCGTGGACGGCATCAAGACCCTCGATCCCGAAAACGCCCGCACCGAGCGCAACGCCTCGGCCGTGACCGTCGCGCAGTAAAATTAACCCTTCCGCCAGTTATTGATTTTGTAACAACCCTCTGTTACCCTGCGCCTCAAGCCCGACTATGCATCTTCGCCCGACGACTTGGCGCTCGGCATTTTTATGGACGGCCCTCGGCTTGGGCTTTTCATTGGGATTGAGCGCCTCCAGGGCCGGCGCCGTCGCGTTTACCTCTAGATTCGCCCACACCTCGACTTTATTGCCCGACGGCAACATCCTCGTCGTGGGCGGAATGACGGCCCCGGGCGACCTCACCACGGCCTTGACCGGCGTCCAGATCTCCCTGGAGCGCCAAAACGACTTTTTGGACGCGACCGCCATGGCGGTCGCCCGGGCCTCCCACACCGCGACCATGCTTCCCACGGGCCAGGTCCTGATCGTCGGCGGCGTGAACTCCGGGGGGGTACGCACCGACGCCGTGGTCTTCGACCCGTCCCAGAACTGCTGGTCCGCCTCCATGGCCATGACCGAGGTCAACGGAAGGTTCAACCACACCGCGACCTTGCTCAAGACCGGCAAGGTCCTGGTCTGCGGCGGACAAAGAGGCTCTGGCGCCATGAACAGCTCCTGCGAGCTCTACAACGCGCCCACCAACCCCTCGTTTACCTGCGGGGGAGCCTTCGGCTCCTTCTCCGCCACGGGCTCCCTGGCCTCGGCCCGGTCCCTCCACACCTCGACCTTGCTTCCCGACGGCAGGGTTTTCCTCGCCGGCGGCTGGGATCCCAACAACGCCACCTACCCCTACCTCGTCACGACCGAGATATACAATCCCACTTCCGGGACTTTCAAGGCCGGAAAGAACCTCATCCAGCAAAGGGCCTATCACACCGCCAACCTCATGGGCAACGGCAAGGTCCTCATCACCGGGGGCTTCAACGGCAGGGACTCCCTGGCCAACAAGGGAATCCTCCAAACCACGGAGCTCTACGACCCCGTGTCCGATTCCATGGTGCCCGCCCCGTCCATGCTGGTGCGCAGCCTCGGCCACAGCATGACGCTTCAAAACGACGGACAGTTGGCCATGTTCGGAGGCCTCGGGAACATCACCACCACCTTCGTCAACGCCTCGGCGACCTTGGTGGACGGCTCCTCGGTCACCGGCTCCTTCGGCAACGTGCTGTCCACCATGAACGTGACAGGCGGGTATCTTGCCGTCAACCTCAACTTCCCGCTCTCCGTCCCGGTCACCGGGATCATAGAACAGGGAGAGGTCCTTATGTCCTCGCCCATCGTCAACTTTACCTACTCGGGAGTCACGGGCCAGGCCATTCTCCGGGCCGGCACCGCGGACCCGGCGGTGGGCCTGCGCGCGAGTCTCGCCGGAACCAGGGTCTTCTGCGATCCTGTAGCCGGGACCTGCGGTCAGATCAGCCGCACCGTCTCGCTGTCTCCGATGCAGGGCCAGTATTTCACCCCAGACGTCACCGTAAGCCCCGACAATTTCACCTTGATCGCCAACAGCACGGTGGGGTTCACCGCTTCCCCCATGACCGTGGACAACTCGCCCGGGACGATACTCACCGCGAGCATACTGACCGGGACCTTGACCGTCCCGATTTCGAAGATTTTCCTGGGAGCCGCCATCAGCAGCGGCAGCCTGCGCCTCACCGCGGGCAGCCTCTCCATCACCAACATCGCGACCCTCTCCTTCACCGACGGCTTCACCCAGATCCCGGGGGCTCCCACGGTGGTGGACGACGGGGCGGGGGGAGCCGAGTTCTCCTTCAACGCATCCTTCATCAATTTGAGGGGTACGGTGGACGTGAGCACGACCACGAACCAGGTCACTCCCTTCAACGTGGCCGGCCGGGTGGTCACGGGGCTTTCCGGCACGCTCAAGTTCGTGGCCAGCCGCGTGAACCTAAGCCAAACCAATTTCACGGTGGACGTCGCCACGGTGGTCATACGCAGCATGATGTTCAGCGATCTGACCAAATTCAACCCCCAAAGCAACGCCTGGAGCTTCACGGTGCAGGGGTTCGGCAGCCAGAAGCACGGGCATAGCGCCACTCTCACCCCCAGCGGAGACATCTCCCTCCTGGGGGGACTGAGCTGCACCGACTCCCAAACCTCCCAGACCGACTGCACCTCCTCCTCGCCCCGGGGATCGGCGCGCGTCATCCCCAGGCTCGGAGCCTGGACGGCCAACAGCGCCGGCATGACCAACTCTAGGGGAAACCACACCACCACCATGCTCCCCAATGGAAATATTTTGGTGGCGGGCGGGTCCAACGGCCCCAACGTCTTGCGCTCGGCCGAGCTTTTCGATCCGGTGACCGCGCGCTTCTCCGCAACCGGGCCGATGCTGGAGGTCCGCGATCTTCACACGGCCACCTTGCTCCCCAACGGCCGGGTCCTGGTCTCTGGGGGCTTCACCACCAACGCGACGAGCACCGGGGCCACCGCGGGAGCCGAGATCTACTACCCCGCCACCGGGATCTGGGTTCCCACCCAGTCCATGAACACGGCCCGGGACAACCATGCGGCGGTCCTCATGGCCGATGGGAACGTCCTGGCGACCGGCGGCTACAACGGGGGGACCTACCATAACGAGGCCGAGATCTACTACTCCACGGCCGGGGCCTGGCGGCCCATCAGCAGCATGAACCTGGCCCGGGCCCTGCACACGTCCACCCTCCTGCAGGACGGACGCATCCTGGTGAGCGGAGGGGTCAACGCGAGCGGGGTGCTCGCGCGCAATGAGATCTACAACCCCGTCACCGGCGCCTGGACCATGGCCACCTGCCTCAATAACGCGGCAGATCCCTGCGCTGGCAGCGCCAAGCGCTCGCATTCCCACTCAGCCACCTTGCTCATGGACGGCCGGGTCCTCTTGACCGGGGGCAACGACGGCTTCGGGGAAACCGCCTATTCCTTAATATATGATCCCGTGGCCAACACATGGACCGACACCGGGGCCTTGGTCCCGGGGAGGCCCTTGAACACGCCGCGCTTCAGCCACACGGCGACCTTGCTGCCCAACGGCAACGTCATCATCGCGGGCGGCGCGCAGGCCTTGGGCAACACCTTGAACAGCTGCGAGACCTTCGACGTGGCGACCTCGTCCTGGCAGGTGAGCGGGAACATGTCCGCCTCCAGGGGCTACCACACGACGAGCCTGGCCAAGGACGGGAATCTTTACGCCATCGGAGGCTATAGCGGGGCCGCCTTCTTGTCGAGCGCCGAGCGACTCTACTTCACGGGCTCGCCGGACGCCGCGAGCCTCGGGGCCCCTCCCAGCGCCAGGCAGTCCACCATCACCGCGGTGGACCTTTCTCCCTTCAACCGAGGGGACTTCGTCACTTTGAGCGGGCGGAATTTCCAGGGAATCACGGAGGCCTCGAGCGGGGGGCCCGCCAGCGGGAACTCCTCCCATTTCCATCCTCGCGCGGTTTTGCAGGCGGTGGACGGTTCCGGAGGCACGAGCTCCCAAGGCTCCGGGGGCTTCGCCCTCGACCTGTCCACGAGGGTCTACAGCAAGACCCCCGATCCAAACCTCTGGACCAAGACAGATTCCTCCATGACGGTGCTCATGCCCTCGGCGGCGCAGAGCCCCCTGCCCTCCCCCGGCGGGACCTTCCTTCCTTACGGATGGTACCACCTGCGCTCCGCCTCCAACTCCCAATTCTCCGACAGCGTGCTCGTCCAAGCCGGCCCCCCCAAGCCCACGGTGGGCCCGACCAGCGTGACCGCCAACACGGTTTCCATCACCTCCACGACCATCACTTGGAGTTGGACCGACATCCAAGGCCAGACCACGATGGACGGCTACGAGGTCTTCTCCGCCACCACCGGGGTCTTCATCTCGACCGTGGGCGCGGCCACCCCGACCTACACCCAGCGGGGCCTAGCCCCCAACGCCACGGCCCAGCTCCTGGTGGGGGCCTACACCCTCACGGGCGACGGCCCGTTGACCACATCGGCCACCTTCTTCACGCTTTCGACCGTCCCCGTGAGCGTGGCCGTGACCTCGGTAACATCCACAAGCCTTCTTCTCTCATGGAACGTCAACGGCAACAGCCAGGGGACCATCTACGAGGTGTCGCTCTCGACGGACAACTTCGCGCTCTCCTTCTCGACCCCGGTGCCTAGCCTCTCGGGGCTCACCACGGACAACGTAATTCTTGCTCCACTGCAGTCGAACACGACCTATTATCTGCGCCTGAGATCCTTCAACGGCGCCGGCACCGCCTCCAACTTCAGCGTGGTCGTCGCCACACAAACCAGGACCCCCGTGGCGGGGTTGGCCGGAACGGGGCTCACCACCACGAGCATACAGTGGAGCTGGGTGGATCCGGGGGGAGTCAATTTCTACAAGGTCTATAATTCGACGACGGGTGCGGTGATCGCCACCCCCAACACCAACGTCTTCCAAGACACAGGGCTCTCCACGAACTCGGTCCGCTCCGTGTACGTTAGCGCGGTGACCCAGGCCGGGGAGGGGCCCTTATCGGCCTCTGCCACCACCTTCACCTTGTCGGCCATCCCCTTGGCCGTAAGCCCGCCCATACTGAACGTCACCACGGGCTCGTTTACGGGCATATGGAACACCAACGAGAACCCAGCCGGCACCACCTTCGAGATGATCGTCTCCTCGGGAGACGCCGTGGTGAGCACCATCACCACGACGGGATTCTCCGCCAGCGTCGCCGACCTGGCCTCTCCCGCCATGCCCTTCGACGTGAAGGTCCGGTCGCTTAATGGCGATAGCGTGGCCTCCAGCTATCTCGTCCTAGGCACCACCTCGACCTTGGCCAATCCCCCGACCAGCCTGACGGTCCTGGGGACCACGCCATCCTCCATCTCGGTTTCCTGGAACTCCAACAACAACTCCTCCTCGGCCACCTACCAGGTGACCTATTCCACGGATAACTTCGTGACGCACGTCTCGACGCCGCTCGCCTTCTCCAAGCAGTCGAACCAGACCGCCTTGGTCCTCTCGAGCCTCCTGACCGGCACGACGATCTCCATACGCGTGGCGGCCCAGAACTTAAGCGGCCTGGCAAGCGCCTTCTCCAACACCGTCACCACGGCACCCTTCAACGGGGGAGTCCCGGCCGGGTCCCTGGGTGGCACGGTCCTCACGACGCAGAACAACATAATCGAAGGAACCCTCGGCAACTCCCGCTACGTCAAGCTCACGGTGCCGGCCAAGTCCTTTGCCTCGGACGTCTTCGTGACCGTCTCCTCTTTCACGGTCCCGCCCTCTCCCTGCGGAGCCGGCGGGGCCAATATCGGGCTTTCCATCACCCCACGGCCCACGATGCAGCCGGTCGGCCCGGTTTTCCTGACCTTCTCCTTCGCCGATGCGGAGCTCGCGGCGGTGCCCATCCCAGCCGGCGAAGCCACGTTCATGCGGGTGGATGACTCCGGAGCCTGCGTGCCCCTGCAGACCGTGGTGGACAGCGTCAACCACCGCATGACGGTCCAGCTCAACCATTTCTCCCAATTCCAGGTGGTGCGGGTGAGCCCCTCCACCTCGGTGGAGCAGGCTCGGGTTTTCCCGAACCCCTTCATGCCGAACCGAGGCCATGGCTACGTCACCTTCTCGCAGATGCCGGCCGGGGCCAGGGTGCGGGTGTTCACTTTGAGGGGGGAATTGGTCTTTGAGGGCCAAGCCAACGGCTCTGGACTCATGATCTGGGGCGGAGTGAATCTCTACGGCCGGCCGGCGGCGAGCGGGGTGTACTTGGCGACTTTGGAGTTCAACGGGCAAAAAAAGGTCCATAAAGTGGTGGTGCTCCGGTGAGAACTGCCGCCCTCGCCCTGCTGATGGCTTTACCGCCGGTGGCGCGCGCCTCGGATTTCAGCAAGGCCGCGGTGGGAACCACCGGCTCTGAGTTCCTCCTCTTCGACCAGGGCGCGCGCGGCATCGCCATGGGCGGCGCCTACTCGGCCGTGACAGACGACGCCTACTCCCTGTATTGGAACCCGGCGGGCCTGGCCAAAATCCCCAGGATCTCGGCCACCTTCATGTACTCGCGCTACGTGCAGGACATCACCTACCAATCCGCGGCCGTGGCCAAGAGGGTCTCCGACAACGGGGTGCTCGCCGCGGGCCTGCGCCACCGAGACATCGGCGAGATAGACCACACGGATCTAGCAGGCAGGACCGTGGGAACATTCCATCCCCGCGACTACGTGATCGAGGGCGGCTGGGGGCAGGCCATCTACGACCTCTCCGACAGCGAGATGGACATTTCCATGGGAGTGGCCGGGCGCTGGATCCACTCGGACTACCTCCTGCACGGAGACGGCTTCGGCGGGGACATAGGGATATTGAGCCGCTTCTACAGCGGCCGCTACATCTACGACGTGGCCTTCGTGGCCCAGAACCTGGGCCAGGGCCAGAAATTCGACCAGGTACGAGACACCCTGCCCTTCCGGGCGCGCCTGGGAACGGCCGTCCATCCCAACAACGCGCTCACTCTTTCCCTCGAAGGGATCATGCCGGCCAATAATACCCCGCACGCGGCCTTGGGCATGGAATACAAGCTAGAGGTGGACCGCAACATCAAGGCCGCCGTGCGGGGAGGGCTCAACACCCTCACCATGCAGAGCCTGGGGTTTGCCACCACGTTCAGCGCGGGCATGGGCGTCTCGGTGGGGGACTGGAGCTTCGATTATGCCTTCTCTCCCTTCGGAATCCTGGGAGACCAGATTCACAGATTTTCGATCAGCTTCAATCTGCCGGCGAAGACCTCCCGGCGCAACCGCGAGAGATGACCATGTCCAACCCCAGCGACGAGCCCCAGATCCCGGCACCACCTCGATCGCAACCTCCCCTCCCGCCTCCGGCCGAACTCATCTCGCCCCAGCCTCCCTACGTGCCCTTGACCCCGATGATGTCCTTCCTGGAAAGGCGCTTGGAGGCCCTGGAGGGGGAGCTGGCGGTGGAGCGCGAGCGCGCCCAGTCGGCCCAAAACCTTCTCAAACAGCAGGACGCCATACGCCAAGAGGTCGAAACCCATCTCAAGTCCCTCACCGACCAGCTCAGGCGCGAGAAACTGGAGAGGGAAAGCGAGGAGACCAAGGCCCACGCCCGGGGGCGCGTGGACGCTTTGGAGCGTCGCCTGGACGAGATGCACCAAAGCTGGCTCTCCTTAATAAAAGAATCCTTGAGCCAGAGGGAGGCCCAATCCCAGGCCGCGAGCGCCGCCCAGGCCACTCTGGCGCAGGAGCAGGCCGCGCTCAAGGCCGAGATCGCCGGGGCCATGGCCTTGGCCAAGGAACGGGGATCCCTCCAGGACAAGCTGGATCTGGGATCGGAACTGGCGAGTCTCGCGCGGAAATTTGAAGAATTTAAGGCCGGCCTCGGCCAAACTCTCTCTCGACTCGAAAGCCGCATGGCCGAACAAACCGCAGTCCTGAAGGAATTCAAGGCCGAAGCCAGAGAGCTCTCCCAGTCCCCGGCCGAGCACTCCTCTTCCCAAGAGCGAGTCATCGCTTCCCTGCAAGCCGAGAGGGCGGAGCTCCTCAAGGCCTTGGAGCAGCGCTCCCAAGAACTTCGGAAGTATATCCAGGAAGCCTCGGCCGCGGCCCAACTGCGCGCCCAGATGGCCGTCATGGCCCGGCAATTAGGCTCCTTCCTTCCCAGCGGCGGCGAATCCGAGCGCGACAAGTTCCTGCGTCTCCTCAAGGAAAAATTCGGCGAGTAGTAGTCGTCGTAATTTGGTGACAGTCACCGAATTGCCTGAATTTTATATACTGCCCCCATGCGAGCCATGGTACTGGAGAGCTTCGGGGGGCCCGAGGTCCTAAAGGCGGCCGAGGTTCCCGACCCCGAGCCGGGCGCGGGAGAAGTCCTGCTCAGAGTCCGGGCCTGCGCCTTGAACCATTTGGACCTTTGGGTGCGCGACGGCATCCCGGCTTACAAAATCAAGCCGCCGCATATTCTCGGCTGCGACGTCTCGGGGGAAATCGTCGCCTTGGGGCCGGCAATCCGCGAGGCCCGCGTGGGACAAAGGGTTTCGGTAAACCCTGGGCGCTCCTGCCTTAAATGCCCCCGCTGCCTGGCCGGAGAAGAGAATTTATGCTCCCAGTACGGGATCATCGGCGCGCAAGCGGGGCCGGGGGGCTACGCGGAGCTGCTGAGCGTCCCCGAGCAGGCCCTTTTGCCCCTGCCCGAGAGCCTCAGCTTTGAAGAAGGCGCGGCCTATCCCCTCACCTTTCTCACGGCCTGGCGCATGCTCATGACCGTGGGCGGCTGCGGCCCCGGCCAATACGTCCTGGTGCTCGGAGCGGGAAGCGGAGTGGGGGTGGCCGCGGTGCAGATAGCGAGGCTCGCCGGCGCTAAGGCAATCGCCGTCTCGACCTCCCAGGAGAAGCTCGCGCGCGCCAAGGCCTTGGGAGCGTGGGCCGTTATCCACTCGCCGCCGGGAGACATCCTAAAGGAAACCATCAGGCTCACCGAGGGGCGAAGGGCCGACATCGCCTTCGAGCACGTGGGCCCGGCCGTTTTCGAGGCCGCGCTCAAGAGCCTCAAGAACGGAGGTCGGCTCGTCACCTGCGGGGCCACGAGCGGACACGGCGTCACTTTGGATCTGCGCTATATTTTCGGCCGCCAGCTCCAGATCCTCGGCTCCACCATGGGCAATTCGCGCGAGATGCGGGAGGTGGCGCGCCTGGTGGGGGAGAAGAAGCTCATCCCCGTGATTGACCGCGTCTTCCCATTGGAAGAGGCTCGGCGGGCCCATGAATACCTGGCCGAGAAAAAGCACTTCGGCAAGGTCGTGCTCAAGATTTGATCCCGCGCTCCCTCTGGGTCTTGCTGGTGCTCGCCTTGAGCTCCCCTTTTTGGAGCTTAAGCCACCCTCTTGTCGAGGTAGACGACGCGCGCTACGCCGAGATCCCACGCGAGATGGCCGAGTCCGGGGACTGGGCCACCCCCAGGCTCAACTACCTCGACTACGTGGAAAAGCCCCCGCTTTGGTATTGGCTGGGGGCCGCCTCCTACAAGGTTTTCGGCGTCTCGGAGGCGAGCGCGCGCCTGCCCCTGGCCCTGCTCTCGCTCGCCGGGATGCTAGGCCTGGTCTGGCTAGGTTCCTGGGCCTTCTCCCCTCAGACCGGAATCATGGCCGCGCTGGTCCTGGGAAGCTCCGGCTTGTATTTTTTCCTCTCCCACTACATCACCCCCGACCTGCCCTTGACGGTTTTCCTCTTGTGGTGCTCGGCCATGATACTAAGGTGCCTGCTCAGACCCGCAGACGCGTCTTGGGCAGCACCCTTGGCTTGGGTTTTCGCGGCCTTGGCGTTTTTAAGCAAAGGTCTAGTCGCCTTAATATTTCCTACGGCATGGGCGATGGCGCTGCTCATCCTTTTCCCCGAACTACGGCAGCACGGCAAACGCCTTATTTCTCCACGGGGCGCAGCACTTTTCACAGGAATCGCGGCCCCGTGGTTTCTTTACATGGAGCACCGGCATCCGGGATTTCTTAAAGTTTTCTTCTTGGAACAGCATGTCCAGAGATTTCTAACGGAGAAATACAACCGTAACAGCCCTTTCTATTTCTTTTTCCTGGTGCTGCCGGCGGGGCTTTTGCCCTGGATTGGGCCCGTCTTGGCCGGCTGGACCCGGGTCTGGAAAAGCCGGGAGCGAGCGCCCTTAGCCCTGGCGATTTGGAGCACGCTGATCTTCGCGTTCTTCTCGGCATCCAAGTCGAAGCTCGCCACCTACATTCTTCCAGTTTTCCCGCAGCTCTCTCTTCTGGCGGCCTGGGCCCTTGAAAAACCTCTGCCAGTTTGGGCAAGACGCCTTTCCCTGGCCCTGGGAGGGCTATTCCTGGCCGCGGCCCTGGCAATACTTTTCATCAAGGCCTGCGTTCCGGGCCTAGCCGGACTCAACGCGGCGCTGGCGGGATTGCTTTTAGCCTCGCTGGGAATAGGATTGCTCCGGTCCGCCACGACATCGGAGCCGGCGCTCGCCTTGGCCTTGGCGGGATTCTTGGCGGGAGGACTCTCTCTGTTCGCGTTGCTCCGCAACGCGGAGACCCTGAGCGCGCGCTCCTTAGCGGCAAGCGTCGCGGAGCGCGCCCGGCCGGAGGACAAGGTCTACTCCTACGGGGTATACCTCCACGGCCTGCCCTTCTACGCGAGAAGGCCCGTGGATAAGCTCGTCAATTGGACAGGCGAGCTCCACTACGCCAAGCGCTACCCCGAAAACACCGGGCGCTTCGGCGACGACAACGACTTGCGCGCCCTTCCCGCTCCCGGACACCGGACCTTCGTGGTTTTCCGGAGCTTCGAGGCGCCCCATGTGATAAGCCTTGTCGGCGCCAAAAACATCAAGCGCCTCGATGTTTTCGGAAGCTGGGTCTTGGCTGAGTTTTAAGGCCCCGCGAGAGTGACGCGGGTCTTTCGGCGATCCTTGGCCGCGGCGGAGAGCCGGTAGCCCCGATTCCCGGCCTGTATCTGGAACAGGTTGGGGTCGAAAATCTTCGACATGGCGGCCTTGAACTCCTCCACGTCCCCGCTGGCCTGGGCGAGATCGCTCAAAGATGAAGTATAGGCCCCATGACTGCGCTTGTACTCCTCCTCGATCCGGGCCAGGATCTTGAGGCCATCCCGGGCCTTCTCCACCGCGAGGATGTCGGAAAGGGTCGGGTTGGTCTTGTATAAGTAAATCGTCCCGCCGAAAAGAGCCGTGATGAGGAGTGCTGCCGCCAGGAAAAGGAGCCCGGCCTCGCCTTGATTCTTGGCCCGGGCCTCCACTACAAGGCTGCCGGAAATCATATCGTGCAAAGTGCGGGATTCCGGCTGGAAGAAAGCCACGACAAACCCAAAATTGAAGAAGGGGGTGCTCAGCCCGTAGCCCAAGGCGCGCAGAAGGGCTCTAAAAACCCCCAAGGGCTGGCCGTCGCGCCTCAGCACCTGGAGCCCCATCAGGCGCTTGCCGATGGTAGCCCCCAGCAAGTTGCCTAGGAATTGGTAGAAGAAATACAGTCCCAGCCAGAGAAGCGGGACTCGGTGGAGGATATATCCGCAGGCAAACGGAGCCGCGTCCAGGATGTAGGCGATGAAGCGGTCGCTGATCTTGGCCGGACGAAGCTCGAGCATGCGTTCTCAGTATAGAGGGTAAACAAACGCGGGTCAAGATCTCGCTTGACCCCGTCTTATGCCGCTTTGATCGCCCGCTCGTGCTTCGAGATCTGCCTTTTTATGCGGCCGAGTATGTCTTCCAGGTGGGCACGCTCGGTGGAGCCCAGTTTGGGATCCTTGAGGGCTTTCTCAGCCGCCGACTGCAAACGGCTTAGATCGCTTCGCGCGGAGGTGCGGGCGTCTCCCGGGAGGGACTGGTTGTCCATCACGGCCATGAGGGTGTCCAGATGCCGGCGCTGGAGATTGCGGCGGAAAAGCGGGATGGCCGCCGCTTTGGGCCCCTCGATCTCTCTCCAAATGGACCGCCGGAGGAACTCAAAAACATCCCGGAGGGAGAGGCGATCGCCGGCTCCGGCCAGAAGCTCCCGCTGGGCCAGGCGCTCAAGACTTGCCCGGCTGTAGAGTTTGTTAAGCACGTTTTGCTGCAGCCCCAAGACCATGCCGTCCAAATTCACTGGTAATGAGCCCCCACCTCCCGTCTGCTCAACCCCCAGGCGCAGCAGAAGCTCCGGGGGAACGGAAAAAGACTCGGCCTTGAAAACTTCTTCATCCAGGAATTTGAGGGCCGCCCTTTGCTCTTGGGCCGTGACCGGCTTAAAGGGAGCGCCCCCTTCTCCCGCTTTGACGCGGCTGGCCCTGACACCCCCTATGAGGGGAGGAACGGCGTTGGCCGCCCCAAAGTACTCCGCGTAGCCCATCATGAAGAGCCGCCTCAACTGGGGATAATCGCGCTCCTGAGAGGGTTTAAGGGAGGCGAGGGATCGCCAGAGCCCGCGGGCCAGTTGGGCACGCGAATGCGCGAAGGCGAGCGTGTCTTTGCCAAGGTCAAAGCGCTGGGTGTCCGGGTCCATGCCGTGGGTGTCCTCGTCGGTCCCATAGGCCAGGCGCGAGTCATAACCGGATTTGGCCGCTATGGCTTTAAGCTGCCTCTCTTGGCCGGCGGCGTCTCCCGAAAGTTCGGAGTAGCCGTATTCAATGGCCCAGCGGTCATAAGGCCCGATCTTTGTCTGGTAATAGGTCCCTTCAGTCTTGCCTAGAGCCGCGATATTGACCGGCAGGTAATCCATGACCGAGGAGGTCAGCTCGCCGTCTTGGCCCAGCCTGGCTTGGGGAAGAAGCTGGCTTCCTTTGAAATTGTGGCGCAGGCCCAGGACATGTCCCATCTCATGGGCCATGATGTGGGACAGGAACTGATATTTGAAGCGCTTTCTCTCGGCTTCGGACACGGGGCCTTTGGCCTCGAGCATGGCCAGCCCAGCCGCGGCGCTGAGCACGGATTGAACCATGTATCCCTCGTGGGGATTTTTTCTCGTCCCGGCTCCATCGGCCAGGGCCACGAGATCCAGTTCATCGGACAAAAAACGGGTCACGATGTCGCTGACCAAAATGGAGCCGCTCAATATCTCTCCGGTGAGGGGCTGGGCCCGGCTGGGACCCACGGCGCCGCTGAAGCCCCCCATATACCAGCGCACCATGTTGTAGGCGGCATTGGCCGGATTAAAAGTCCGGCGCTCCTCCGGGCTCATGTCCTTGTCCACTTCTTTGACGATGACGGCATTGCGAAAGCCCAGGCTCTCGAAAGCCTCGTTCCAGGCCAAAATCCCGGCCTTGATCGCGGGTCGAAACTCCTGAGGTATGGCCTCCTCCAGCCAAAAGACTATGGGGTTGGCCGTTTCCGAAACCGGGGCCGGAGGGTCCTTTTTGCGCAGATTCCAGCGATGGATGAGATTGGTCTGGGGCGTGACGCTGTTCTTGAGGTCGGGGTCGCTGAAATTCTGGTAGCTGGTGGTGAAATAGCCGACCCGGGAGTCCGAGCGCCTGATTTGGTAGGCGCTTGGCTCGGGCAGGACCGCCAGGCTGTAATGGAGTAAAATCGTGATGGTGCGAGCATCCGGCAAGGTCTTCGAGCCTCCCCCTGCCCCCTTGAAATTAAGCTGGACCGAGGCTTCCAGGTTCTTGGGGAAAGCGAGAAGTTTTTGGATAAATGAGTCCTTGTTGGAGAGCATAACCTTCCCATACTGCGCTTCCAGAGCGCCGGCGAGGTCCTCCAGGTCCGCGAGGAAAAGCTCATTGGCGGATAAAGTCAGAGTTTTCCTGGCGCTGTCCTTTGCGAGAATAGGCAACGTGGCTATGATGGAGTCGGAAAAGGAATTTTGGACGGCTTTCTCCTCCGGGGTGCCGGCCGAGGCCCTGTAGGCGGTGTTGCGGCGGATAAATTGGACCTTCGAGCCCGGGATCTGACGGAAATACCACAGATAGGTGTTGAGAGGCACGCCTGTGAAAAACCATTCTTCAGCCGTGCCCTTTTCCAACGTGGCGGAAAGCAGGAAATCCTTTTCCAGTTGGCTCTCCTTGATCTCAAGCTGGTATTTGCCGTCTCCGACGTCCTTGAGGACGAAGAGCTCCGCCGGAGAGCCCGGGACTGGGGGGGCTTGGTCCAGATTCTTTTTAACGGCTTCGACATCGGTTCCGGCCGATCGAGCTAAAGGCTCTAAAAATCGGATCCCTTCCGCCCATAAAATATTGGCTTGGATCAAGGCGACGAGGCTCAACAAAATTTTCATGCCCTTAGGATACAGGAAGTTCCAGGCCCAAGACAGGGTCCTAAGTCCCATCCTTTTTGGGCCTTTCGCCCCAACCGGACCTAGGCCCTTTGCCGGCGCAAAAGTAGGCCCAAGGACCCGGCGGGGGGTTTTAGCCTATGCCATAATTCGGATCATGAAGATTATTAAAGGCGCGCGGAATCGGGGCACTCGAATTTTAGCCGTCCTTCTCGTCCAATCCGTGCTTCTCTCTTCCCTCGGCCTTCAGGCCTCGGCCGCGTCTTGGAGGGGCTTGTTTGGCGGGGAGCCTGGGAAATCCGCGCCGACGCCGTCCGTTTCAGCCCACGGTATGCCCGCTCCAGCCATGCCGCGCGACATGCGCGCGGGCGCTGGCCAAACCACGGCGCTGACCGCGGCCTTTCGCGCCCCGCGGCTTACCGCCGCCCAGGAAGCGGCGATCATGGCCCCGTTCGAGGCCATAGAGGCCATGGGCCGCCTGGGCCGGGCGCGCTCCGTGGGCCGGCAGTTCCGTCAGCTCCAGCGCGCCTTCGCGCCCCGCGTTGCGGAGGCGGAAGCACCTTCCTATGAAAGCGCCGCCTCCGTGGAAGCGCATGGTGCCGGCCCTGCCTCCGATTCCATGGGCGCGCGCAGCCGGACCTTGGCCGCTTTCTCCGAGGAAAGCCGGGGGGCCGAGAAAAGGGAGGTAAAAGCCCCGGCCGCGGCGGCCGCCGACCCTGCGCCCAAGACCAAGTCAGGCGCGGGGCTTCTAAGCCTCGGAAGCGCCGCGGTTTTCTTCATCGCCTCCTTGGTCACGGCCCAGATCGGGATCGAGGCCCTGGGCTCGGCCATGCCCGCCCTCCTGCAGAAGACCTTCGGGGATTTCTCGGTGGTGGCCGACATCGCCATCGTCTCGTCTCTTACGAGCATCGCCGGGAGGATACTCGGACCCCTTGTTGTCGAGAAATTCGGGCTCAAGGGGACCTATCTCGGGGCGCTTGCCATCAAGCTCGTCTCGAGCTCCACTCTTTCGGCTTTGCTCGCCACGGGACACATGAGCGTACCGCTCTTGGCCGCCTTCTACGCCCTAAACGGGCTCTTGGGGGGGATTTCCCTCACCGCCGAGAACAGCATCCCCGCGGCCATGCTCAAGCGCAACCCGGACAAGCTCGAGACCTTCGAGGCCTGGAAGCAGACTTTGCTCGAGACCATGGGAACCCTCGGCCCCATCGCCACCGGGGCCTTGGTGGCCCAGGCCGGGTTCATCCCGGCCCTAGCCGCCTTCCCCGTGACCTTCGGGCTGTCCATCGCAATCATGGCATTCACCTTGCGGTTGCCATCGGAAGAGGCAAGCGCTGGGCGAGCTGCCGTAGAAATCCCGAAAGGAAAGGAAAAACATCTTTCCCAGGGCGGCTTTGCCGCCCTCCTTCGTCAATTCTTCAAAAAAATCGCGGAGGGCGCGCGGCTGGTCTGGAACGATCCGGTCCTGAGGCTGGCATTCCTCGCCTACACGACGTTCATGATGCTGAACCCCTTCCTTTATACCGTGCTCGCCCCGGCCTACGGTATGCTCGTGGCGACCCCCGCCCAACCGGAGCTCGCCGCCGGGGTGTACGGGCTCATGACCGGGCTCTACAGCCTGGGGGGGCTCATCGGGGGCCTCATAATGCTGGCCCAGCAGAGAAAAATGGAGCGCGAACTGGGGAGAGCTAGAGCTTCTCCCGAAGTCGTGGAGGAGCACATGAGAAAATCCATGCTCCAATGGATGCTCTGGGCGACCGCCGCCTTGGCGGCCTTGGCCGTCATGGCCGTGCCCCTTCCGACCTTGGGGGAGCTTGTAAATCTTCCGGGATTCTTGTCTTGGGCCAAGGGCCTCACCGCGGCGGCACTCGTCCTCGTTCCTTTCGGGATAGCGCAGGTGGTGGCGACCCTCAAGATCCACACCTTTTTCCAGCTCCGGACCTCGGAGGAGCACCTCGTCAAAGCCATGGGGTTCATGGGTGCCGCCTCTCTCGCCGTCAGCACAGTGGGGCTTCTGGGGCTCAAGTTCCTCTTCACGGGGAAACTCCCCTTCGGGCTCCACCCCGTGGCGGCCTTCTCGGGGCTCTCTGGCTACGCGCCCTTCATGGTCCTGGCGGCAGGCCTCATCCCCCTCGGGATATTCGCCCTTCTCCTCAGGGCGAAGCTCGACAAGGCGTCGGCTTAGAACGCGCTGTAGAGCCTGCGGTAGAGGGCGTCTCTCCGCATCAAGTCCTGGTGGGGGCCCACGTTGGACACGAAGCCTTTCCCCGTGGCCTTGTTGTAGTCTATGACCACGATCTTTTCGGCGTCCTCCACGGTGGGCAAGTTGTGGGCCACGATAATGCGGGTGGGCTGGGTCCCGTCGAGGTTTCGCAAGCCGTCAATGGCGGCCTTGACCAATTCCTCGTTCTTCTTGTCCAAGCCCGACGTGGCCTCGTCTATAAGGAGGATGCGGGCGTTGCTGTAAATGGCGCGCGCGAGGAAAACCCTCTGCCTCTGCCCCTTGGACAAGGTCCGGCCTCCGGCCACTACGGGGGTGTCAAGGCCGCTCGGAAAGCGCGTCTTGTCGTAAACAAACTCGTCCACGCGCGCGGCGCGCACGGCGAAATCGAGACGAGCCTGGTCTATGGGCCCGTCCGCGGGATAGGCGATGTTCTCACCGATGGTCAGGGTGAAGAGCTCCGCGTCCTGAGGTATAAGGGCGATGTCCCGCCTCAAGCTCTCGGGAGTGGCCTTCGCGATGTCGTGGGCATCTAGCCGGATCGTCCCGCCGCTCGGCCTATGGAATCCCAAGAGGAGATCAATGATCGTGCTCTTGCCGGCACCCTTTCGCCCCACGATAGCGACCTTGGAGCCCGCGGGAACCCCGAAGGAGATGTTCTCGACTCCGCCGCCGGCCTTCTCTCCTTTGCGGGGGGGATACTCGAAGCTCACGTTCTCGAATCGAATCTCGCCCCGAAGCCGGGGGGGCAAATCCTCCTGGCCTTCCTGGCGCTCGGCGTCCGACGCGGAGCCTAGCCACTGGACGAGATCCTCCGTCTCGCCCTTGCTGCTGCCGAATTCCTGGTAGGTCTTTGAAAGCCAACCCACGGCCGCCTTGGTGGCCCCGGCTAAAAGCACCATTTGATAAAGAGAGCCCGCGGAAACCCCGTGCACCAGTCCCCAGACCATGGCCCAAACCCCCAAGATATAAGGGAAGGTCTCAACGAACAAATTGGTGACCGCGCCCTCCAGGACGCCCGTGGTGGCCATGGGGCTTGCGTCCTTGGCCGCCGCCTCCTCCACAGCGATGGCCCGGGCCTCGAATTTCCGGGACTCGGCTTTCTCCGTGCCGAAAATCCTGATAGTCTGTATGTTCGTAAAAGTCTCTGTAGTAAAACGGCCCAAACCCGCCCGCAATTTGTTGAAAGCGGCGTATATCTTCTCGAATTTCTGCTCAAAGCTTCCCTCGGCCACGCCGATAGCCACAATTCCAAAGAAGGTCACGAGGCTGAACAGGGGATAAAGCCAGAACATGGCCGCCGCGCCTATAGCGCCCACGATGACGTTTTGCGCCAAAGGCACCCTCATGTGCAAATTCTTGTCCACCAGGCTTCCAGAGGCCTCGGCGACCTGGGTCACGAGCTCGCCGGAAGCGTGCTTCATGTGAAAAGCCATATTGTTGCGGAGCACCACGGCTTGGAGCTTCTGGACCACCTCGGAGTAAACGGCGGCCCGAAGAGCGCCGGCGCGTATCCAGGAAACCCCTCCCAACAGTATCTCGGTCTGGCGAGTCAGGATGATGTTGACGACGGAAAGGGCCGTTATCAACAGACCCAACGCCAGGCTTTCGGGGGAAGCCGTCAGGCCTCCCGAACGCAGCGCGGCGTCTATGAAGTCCCTTAGGAGAAAAGTTTTGACCAGAGCCAACACGCCGCTCGCGGCCATGGCCCAGCTCGCGATCCTCATTTCGCGGCGGTGCTTGGCGAGAATGGGCTGGAGGACGGGGTCGCCGCGCTTGTATTCCAGCCACTGGCTCTGAAGCCGGTGAAAACCATCCCGGACGCGCTCGATGAATCCCGGCCGGTGTTCCTCGACCTGCGCCTCTTCCTTCTTCTCATCGGGCGCAGAGTCGGCCGCGGCGAGCGGGGCTTCCTTCTCTTCTTCCTGAACGGATTCCTTGGAAGATTTTCCGTAGCCGCCCTTCTCCCAGAGCATCGAGTATTCGCCGCCTCGCGCCAACAGCTCGTCATGCGTGCCGCTTTCCATGACCCGGCCCTTTCCCAGCACGATGATGTTGTCGGCGTTGCGGATCGTGGAGAGACGATGCGCGATCACGATGATGGCCAAATCCTTGCGCTTCTGGCGCAGCGTCTCTATGGTCCGGAACACCTCGTTTTCAGAGATGGTATCGAGGTTCGCCGTAGGCTCGTCTATGATGAGGACCCGGGGGTCCCTCAGCAAGGCCCGGATGATGGTGATGAGGGCCTGCTGGCCTCCGGAGAAGGTCTTGCCGCCGGCCTTGACCTCGGAGTCGAGCCCGACCTCATGGATGAAGCGCGCCCCCACGGAGTCAATCACCTCCTCGAGCTTTTCACGGGAAACGCCCTCGCTTCCATAGACGAGATTGTCGTACAGGCTGCCCTCGAAAAGCTCGGGCTCCTGGGGAACGAAGGCGATATTCCGCTTGAGGCTCTCCGTGGTAATCTTGCGAATGTCCCGGCCGTCCACGGTCACGGTTCCCATGGGCGTGCCGCGATTGAGGGGCCAAAGCTTCATTAGGATTGCCGCGATCGTGCTCTTGCCCGAGCCGGTGTCTCCGGCCAAGGCCGCGGTCTGGCCCGGCTGGACCTCGAACGAAAGGTTGTCCAGGACGTTGACCTCAGGGTCTCCGGGCTGCCGCTTGGGATAGGCGAAGGTCAAATTCCGGACGCGGATGTGGCCGCGGACCTGGGTCAAGGGCTCGGCGTCGGGGTCGTCCCGGTCCTCGGACCGCCGCAGCATCATTTTCCGAATCGTTCGGGTGCCGGCTCGGTTCTTGACCCATTCGATGATTTGCCTTGCCACGCCGCTGAAGCCCGCATAGACAAAGCCCGCGATAAGGCTCAAAGTGAGGGTGTCTCCGAAGGAGAACCCCATCATGCCCCCGCCCACTATGATGAGGAAGCTTCCGGAGATGAAGCCCCCGATCCCGCTTAAAAGCTGGTAATTGGCCCAGACCACGGCCTCTTGGCGGTTGAAAGACAGCAAATCGGCGTTGGCCCCTTGGGCCAAGCGCTTTTCCTCGAAGCCCTCTGCGGAGCTCGCTTTGACCACCCGCAGGTTCTGAAATGATTCGAGGAGCGAGTCGCGGACCTTGGCGATGGCCGTGGACTTGTCATAGTAGAGCTTCTGGACCACGGTCCCTATGATCCCGTTGATCAACCCCAGCGTTCCCAGGACCGGGACGGCCCAGAAGGTCAGCATGGGGCTGACGGACCACATGAGGGGGATGCCGATGGCGAGATAAGCGCCGTAATGGACGATCGCCGGAGGCACCTTGTCTATATTGTTGGTGAGATTGTTCGTGTCGGTCACCATGCGGCTGTTCAAGGACCCGGGGCTGTTCTCCTCGCGGCGGTGAAAGCCGAGCTCCATGTCAAGGAGTTTTTTGGCCAGGTACACGCGGTATTCCCGGGTCACGCGCAGGCCCACGAGCCGGCCCTGGTAGGTTTCGAGCCATTGCACCACCATGGACAGGAGCAAGGCGAAAACGATCGCCCCGGTGTGCCAGGCCAGCAAGGTCGTGTTGGCGGCCGCGCCCAAGGAGACCATGTCCAGGATGGGCTTGAGCAGGCGCGAAATCCCGATGCCCAAGAGCGAATCCAGTAGGAAAAAGAAGGCGTAGAGATAAATGGCCGGCCGTAAATGCTTCACCACATGACCGACGTCAGGGTCGCCGACAAGGATGGACCACATCCCGCGCGCGGCCGCGATGGCTGCATCCCGGGTTTCCCCATACAAATACTCGACATGCCCCAAGCCTTGCTTGAAATAAGCCCCGAGCTCGCCGTGTCCTTGGCGATGCGCTTCCTCGTGGGCGTTGATGACGTCCCGGGTCCGGGCGGACAGGTTGAGGTAAACCTCGGTGGCCGGGCCCTCGGGCCAGGCCACGGGAGCGCTCAAGGCCTGCCAGAGCCGCGTCGCAAGAGGGCGGGAGCTCGCGGCGGCGTCGCCGTTGATCTCTCTCCAAGTGGAAAGGGCCACGCGCAGGCCCAAGACCCCGAAGCCGAGCGAGGCGGCCCCGCCGAAGGCGGCGGTGCTGAGTAAGGCATAGGAGAAAACATCCGCAAGAGAAGGCGCCGGAAGGATCGCGTAGGAGGGCAATACCGCCACCCCGGCCGCGTAGAGGGCCGCGGCCAAGCCCGCGCTGACTATTCCAGCGCCCAATTGGCCGAGGGCGCTGGTCTCAAGCCCTGCCCCGGCCAACAGAGGCTCGGCGGCGACGGCTCGCGGTTGGCTTGCGCGGGAAGATGGCTGCAGATGCGGCTTGGCTAGAGTCGGGCCGCGAACGGGAGCGGCGGCGTTTAAAGGAGCGGACGCCGAGGCCGGAGGATCTCCGGCCTCGGACGCGCGCCGAACCCGCGCGACGGCATCATAGCGCTCGGACAGGAGCGCTCCGTCCTGGACCGGACTTGCCCCCATCTTTTTAGAGGAGGGAATGGTCCAGGCGATTCCGGACAGGACCGCGTACGCGGCTGCCGAGCCCAGGGCCGCGGCGTGAGAAACGGAAAACGCCGCCTTGACCCCAGCATTGCGCGCGGCATCGAGAGTCCGGGCGGAGCCCGCGGTTCCGTGCCAAGAAAGCGGCAGGCCAGGTCCCAAGGTTACGGCCGTACCCTCCATGAGATCGGCGAGGCCTGCTTCCGGCAGTCCGGGATGGGGAATGGCCAAGGACAGCGCTATGGGGGAGACCCTGGCGCCGCCTTTATTGGGAGCGCCCTTGAAAACGCCGGGAGCCGCCAGACCGGGCTGGGCCGAGCAAAAAACCAAAGAGAATGAGAGAAGGCTAGCTACGATTTTGCGGTGGAGCATCGCTGTCCTCATGATATAGTCGGGCTTACGGTATTTTATTTTGATTTTCCCAAGCCTCACAGGGCTATTGGGCCTAGACCTCTCCCGCCAAAGGTCCTAGACGATCATGGGCTTTTATGCCTACGAGCGTTCATAGCAATTTAAAGAACTTGAGTCCGGAGATCAAAACCGCCGCGAGAGCCTCGCCGATGATGAGGCCGGAGCCCACGGCCTTCACGCCCTCGCCGTCGCCTTTCATGGCTCTGGCCGCAAGCCAGGCGACCGCGGCTCCCAGAGCCGCGGTCGCCATCATCTGGCCGGGAAGAAGGAGAGCCAGGCCCAAGACAATGCCCGAAGGGGCGGCATTGGGCCAGCGTCTTTCAAGAAGGCTCAGCATCACTCCCGCCACGGCGGCGACCGCCACGACCGGGCCCAATTCCGGCGGGAGAGCGCCCAGGCCGCGGTTTAGAATCTCGGCGAAGGCCACCCATTTCTGGGACATGGGGGAAACCAGGCCCTCGGGGCCGAATCCGTAGACGGCCTTGAGCATGGGATAAACTATGGAGAGGACGAGGCCCCCGATGGGAATCCCAATGAGTTGGGCCACGAGCATTTTCTTTCGGGAAGAACCAAGGATATGCCCGGTTTTGAAGTCGTTGGCCAAATCGCCGGCGGAGGCGGCGATCCCGGCCGTGCTGGCCGCGGTGGTCAGGCTGGTCGCCACGCTTCCGGGAGAGATGCCCGCGAAAGCCGCCTGAGTGGCCGAACCCATCACCGACACCGGGGTCAGGTCCGTTTCGCCGGTGGCTTTGATGCAAATGAGCATGAGAGGAAAGGCCAGCGCCACGGAAACAATGGTGAGAATCGGGCTGATCCCCATCAGGGAATATTGGACCGCTCCATGAAGAAGGACTAGCGCGGCCACGCCGATGAGGAGCGGCTTGAGGGGAATGTCGCTGCGGTGCAAGCTGGTCAAGGAATGAAAGGAGTTCATGATCAATTTCCAGTTTAAAGCCAAAGAAGCCAAGCCGTTGGCGACCATGAACGCGACCGCGGGCCAAAGAGTCCATTTCGTCAGGACCGCGAAATACTTCCCCTGGGCTAGAAGGTCCTGAAGGTGGAAGACCTCGGCCACGGGCATTCCCATCCCCGCATGAATCATCAGGGGGGCGATAGCGCCCCAAAAGAGCAGCGAGGCGCCCAGCATCCATAGGGCATTGCGCAAGCCCATGAGCATGCCCGAACCCGCGAGCATGGGGGAGAACTCAAGGCCCAAGCCGTAGGGGGTCGCAAAGAAAGCCCCGGGGATTTTATCGAGCCCGTCCTTCAGAAAACCCAAGGTCATGGACGCGACGCCGAAAACCCCGACGGTCATGGCCCTGGCCCTGCCGGGGCCATTGGGGTCCTCGAGGCTGATCAAGGTTTGGGCGGTCGCTTCTCCCGATGGGAATTTGAGTTTCTCTACTTCTATATAGTGGCGCATGAGGGGGGCCGCCATGAGCACGCCGAGAGCCGTGGTGGTATTGGCCCATAAGAAAGTCCTCACCGGATCCAGGACGAATCCCATCTGGTCCATGGCCACCAAGGGCACGCTCATGAAGGCGGCCGTGGCCGCGCTCGAGGCCGCGGTCTGGACGAGATTGTTGGCCCTGGCGCTAAAGCGCCTCTGGCCGATCGCCTTGAGCAAGAGGAAGGCCAGGACCCCGGACAGGGCGTTGACCGACGGGCCCATGCCCATTTTAAGGAGCATGTAAGGGTAGCTGGCCGAGACGACCAAAGAAATCGCGACAATGCTCAGGAGCATGGTGGGCGTGAATCGGTCGTCTCCGCCAGCCTCGGCCCCCGCTTTAACCACCGGAAGATCCTTCGCCGCGATCGAGCGCCCAGAATCCGGGGATGGGTGACCTCTGGATCTCGCCAGAACGGCGGTTGGGGAGGGAGGACTCATCTCCTCCAGCAAAGGCACTCCCCAGCTCGACGCGATGGCGGCCTCTTGCTCATCAAAGGATTTCCTGCCTTGAAGGACTTGGGACGACAGGGGAGCGCTCCGCAAGCTCTCTCGAGAGACCCCCACGGACGCATCCAATAAAAGTAGGCCGCCACCCGATCCGCCCTTGCATCCCGAACCGAACCGGGCAAGGCAAGCCGAGGGCTCTCAATATGGACCCGCGGCGCGTCCGCGCCATGCGCGCCGAATCGGGATGCCGGCGCGACAAGCCCGGAGGGGAAACGTTGCCAGCGGGATCCGGAGGCCTGCCTCTTGGCGGCCGCCAGAGCCTCTCCGCTTACAGCCGGCACGATGGAAGCGTCAGCCGAGCGCGCGCCGGGAATCACGAATGAAACGATTTCCAAACGGCCGGCCGGCCTTTCCACGGCATTTAAAACCCCCGCCCAGGCTTGATACGATTGGAAGCTGGGAGAGGAAAGGACGAGGCAGAACAAACATAAAAGGGAGAGGATTCTTTTTATCAGCATGTCTCTAATTGTTAAGGAAGCGGCCGGAATCCGCGAGGGACTAAAGACCCAAGCCGAAAAGGAAAATGGCCCAGGCCTTTTCTAGGCCTCAAGGCCTACTTCGTTGAACCTTGACTCGACAATTTGTTTTAATGAGGTGAAATGTGCCGGCTTTTCGCTCAAATTTCTCCCTCTCCAACGAGCGCCACTCCGCACCTGGTGGAATCCGAGTTTTCCTTGCTTCGGCAAAGCGATTTCAACAAGGACAACCTTCAAAAGGACGGCTGGGGGATCGGCTATTTCGGGAACAAAAACGAGCCCGTGGTGTCGAAAAGCCCGAAACCGGCTTTCATGGAAAAAGAGCTCTTCTCCCGTGCCGCTCGGCCCGCCGCGAAGATCGTCATAGGCCACATCCGCGCCGCCTCCAATCCCCGAGACCTTCCGGAAAGCGAGCTCCTAAGCGAGGCCAACTCCCAGCCCTTCACGGACGGGGAGTGGCTTTTCGCCCATAACGGGACCTTGAACATACCGGGAGAAGTGACGGAGAATCTGGGGAGCCTGGCCCAAAACCTCAAGTCATTAAACGACAGCGAGGTTTATTTTTGGCAGTTCATCAAATTCTACCGGAAAACCAAGGACCCGATCGCGGCACTCCGGTCATGCGTCAAGGAGAACTGGGAGCTGTGGGAGAAATGCCGCGGCGCGCACCCCGACAAGAAGGGACCCTACACCACCTTGAACGCGGTGCTAAGCGACGGCCGCCGGCTCTACGCCTTCTGCCACGGCTCGCGCCCCAGCACGACCTTCGGGGTGTACAACCCGGACCAGCCCTGGAGCGTCATGAGCTTCGCCCAGCGGGGGAACATGGCGCTTATCTCCAGCGAGAACCTCGACCGGGGGGACAGCTGGACGCGATTTAATCCCCCGGAAATCCTGAGCGCGGAGATCGCGGGCGGTGTGGTCCGGCTGGAGAGAATCCCAGCCGGACTGGAGGTTCCCGCGTCAATTCCAAAGAATCTATGAAATACCTAATAAGCTTCGTCATCTTCATCGTGGCGGGCTTCTTCGCCTTCCGCCAGATGCGGCCCAAGCCCCTGCCGCCCCCGCCCCCACCCCCGCCCATCCTCCAGGAGCCGCTTCCCGTGATCAACGAGGAAGAGCAGCAGAAAATCATAAAGTCGGCCAACGACTCCGATCCCGCGGTGCGCTGGGAGGCTTTGCTTCTGCTCGACAAGATGCGCTCGCCCCAAGCCTATCCCCTCCTTTTCGAGAAGCTCCGCAAGGACCAGGAGGCCCAGGTGCGCATCAAGGTGGCCAAGCTACTGGCCGCCCGCAACACCCAGGACGTGGCCCAGAACCTGGTCTGGGCCTTGAGGGACCGCGAGGCCGAGGTGCGCATCGCGGTCCTGCAATCCTTGGATCAGCTGGGCAATTACGCCACGGCCTCGGCCATCACCGAGGCCAGCCGGGACCCGGATGAATCGGTAAGGGTCCAAGCCTTGAAGACTTTGAACAGCCTGCAGGATAAACGGGCCGCCGAGATCGAGCTGGCCCGGCAGAAGCACGAGGAGGAGATTCGCCGGCGGCAGGCGGAAGCCGCCAAGAAGCGATAAACGCTTATGGAACCAGGCATCAAGGAAATCAACCAGAAGGTGACTCAGGAAAGCTCGTTCGTGGCGGTCTTGAAGCGCGAAATGGCTCGGGTGATCGTGGGCCAGGAGGAGGCCGTGGATCGCATCCTGATCGGGCTCCTCGCCAACGGGCACATATTGCTCGAGGGGGTGCCGGGCCTGGCCAAGACCCTCACCATCAAGACCTTGGCGCAGGCCGTTGACGCGGAGTTCTCGCGCATCCAATTCACCCCCGACCTTTTGCCCGCGGATCTTACGGGGACCTTGATCTTCAATCCCAAGGACTCGCAGTTCTCGGTGCGCAAGGGACCGCTGTTTTCCAACCTCGTGCTCGCCGATGAGATCAACCGGGCCCCGGCCAAGGTCCAGAGCGCGCTTCTGGAGGCCATGCAGGAGCGCCACGTCACCATCGGAAACTCCACTTACCCCTTGCCCGAGCTCTTCCTGGTCCTGGCCACCCAGAACCCCATCGAGCAGGAGGGGACCTACCCCCTGCCAGAGGCCCAGGTGGACCGCTTCATGCTCAAGCTCAAGATCTCCTATCCGACCATAGTCGAGGAGAAGGCGATCCTGGAGCGCATGACCGCGGCCCACGTCCCGGTCCCGGAAAAGGCCGTCTCGCCCCAGCAAATCCTGAAGGCCCGCGAGACCGTCTCCCAGATCTACGTGGACGAGAAGATCAAGAACTACATCCTGGATCTGGTATTCGCCACGCGCCAGCCGCAGAATTACAGGCTGAATTCCCTCAAGAGCCTTATCTCGTACGGTGCCAGCCCCCGGGCCACCATCGCCTTGGCCATGGCCTCCAAGGCCTACGCGTTCTTGAACGGACGAGGCTACGTCACCCCCGAGGACGTCAAGTCCATCGGCCCGGACGTGCTGCGCCACCGCATACTCGTGAGCTACGAGGCCGAGGCCGAGAATCTCTCCTCGGAGAACATCATCCAGACTTTGTTCGAGACCATCGAAGTTCCTTAAAAAGCCGCGGCGCCGCCATGATCTCCCGGGAAATCCTCAGCCAAGTCAGGCGCATCGAGATATTGACCGGGCGCCTGGTGAGCGAGACCTTCGCGGGGGAATACCAAAGCGTGTTCAAGGGCCGGGGCATGGAGTTCCAGGAGGTGCGCGAGTACTCCCCGGGAGACGACATCCGCGCCATAGACTGGAACGTGACCGCGCGCACCGGCAGGCCCTTCGTGCGCCAGTACACCGAGGAGCGAGAGCTCACCGTGGCGGTCGCCTGCGACCTCTCCGGGTCGCAGTACTTCGGCAGCGCCCAACGGCTCAAGAACGAGACCGCGGCCGAGCTCTCCGCGGTCCTGGCCTTCTCGGCCCTGCAGAACAACGACAAGGTGGGGCTCTTCCTGTTCACCGACGAGATCGAGGAATACGTGCCTCCCAAGAAGGGGCGGCGCCATGTCCTGCACCTTATCCGGGATGTCCTGGCCTTCGCCCCGGAGCGCCGGGGGACCCGCATCCAGGCGGCCCTTGACCGGATCAACCGGGTCTTAAAGCGCCGCTGCATCCTGTTTCTCATCTCGGACTTCCGGGACCAAGGCTTCGAGAAATCCCTCAAGATGGCGGCCTTGAAGCACGACGTGGTGCCGGTGCTCATACGCGATCCCCTGGAGGCAAGCCTGCCCCGGGTGAACGCCGTTCTCAACCTGCAAGACCCCGAGTCCGGGGAGCGCGCGCTGTGGGACGCGGGCCGGGAGGACCTGCGCGAGTCTCACGCAGGCCTTGAAAGCGCCCGGATCAAGAGCTTGAAGCAGACCTTCCGGCTTTACGGCCTCGACGACATCGAGATCGGGACGGACAGGTCCTACATAGAGCCGGTGATACGATTTTTTCGGGAACGGCAAAAGAGGCTCAGGCATTGAGAATCACCACGGCAGCGGCGATAATCATGCTCTCAGCAGCCCCCTCGGGCCTCAAGGCCGAGGGGGCGACGCAGGAGCCCATCTGGACCCTCTCTGCCTCGACGACATCGCTCGAGCTGGGAGACACCGTCGTCATTTCAGGCTCGCTGAGAACTTCCCCGGAGCTCGACCTTGCACTCGAGCGCTCGACCTCGAGCGCGGAGGCTTTTCTCGTTTCCTCGTATGATGAGCTGGGCTCGATCCTGGAGAGGGGAAGCCGGATCAAGTCGTTCAAGCTTTCCGTCATCCCGGCGCAAGTCGGAAAAATCCCCTTGGCGACCACCTGGGTCGCCAAGGGGATGGGAGAGCAACGCTTCAATGCCCCTCCTGTGGAGTTGCATGTCCGCGAGCCGCCCTTGGACCCGCAGGGAAACCCGCGCCCCATCAAGGAGCCTCTGGCCGCCCGGCCGGCACTCTGGCCCTGGATCCTGCTCGCGGCCGCCTGTGCGGCGGCCTACGCCTCCTGGCGGCGCTTTAAGCGCCGCCAGGGTTTCACGCCCTTGAAAGCCGCGGCCGCGGACCCGAGGCCGCCGCAAGTCGTGGCCGAGGAAGAGCTCGCCAGGCTTGAAGCCTCCGGCCTCTGGGAGCGCGGGCTCTACAAGGAGTTCTACAGCGCCCTCTCCGAGATCCTCAGGCAATACCTGGAAAGGCGCTGCCGGGTCCCGGCCACGCGCCTGACAAGCTCGGAGCTTTTTCGGCATTTGCGCCAGGCCGAACTCGACCGGGGCGTGGTCCAGGCGCTCAAGGAAGGCCTCTCGCGCGCCGACCTCGTGAAATTCGCGAAAACCCGCCCCGACCAGGACTGGGGGCCCGCCGATCTTGCCGCGGCGCGGCGCATCGTGCATGAAACGGCACCCCGGGATCTCGCGCTCAAGGAAGCGGGCAAGCCATGAGATTCTCCTACCCTTGGGTCCTGGCCCTCTCCGGCCTCGCCTTGGTCCTGGGCTGGGGCTATATGCGGCGCGAGAAGGCGATCAACCCTTCGCTGACTTTCCCGCTTCCGGGCGGCAGAAAGAGAAAGCCCTCTCTCAAGGCGAACCTAGCCCGCTGGGCCGGACCGGGCCTTAAGCTTGCCGCCATGCTTCTCATCATCGCGGCTCTGGCTCGTCCGCAGAAGACCGCGGGACGGCTCGTCCAGTCCGGGCAGGGCATCGCCATCATGCTTGCCATAGACACATCCCAAAGCATGAGCGCTATCGACTTTGCCCCCGCCGACCGACTCGGAGCGGCCAAGGACACAGCCAGCCGCTTCATCGAGGGCCGGGCCCAGGACCGAATTGGAGCGGTCGTTTTCGGAGGAGCTCCCCAGCTCGCCTGCCCGCTCACTGTGGATTACGGAGCCTTGCTCTCGGAGCTCTCCGAGCTTTACCCGAACATGACCCACGCCGAGGGCACGGCCATCGGAGAGGGGATCATATCCGCGGTCAATCACTTGAAGTCGAGCCCGGCCAAGAGCAAGGTCATCATTCTTCTCACCGATGGGCGCAACAACGCGGGGCTCATAGACCCCGTGACCGCGGCCAAGACCGCCGCCAGCTTCGGCATCAAGCTATACGCCATCGGCACGGCCAAGCGCGGCCAGGCTTTGATGCCCGTGGACGACCCCCTGCGCGGCAAAGTGCTGGTGGCCATCGAGGACGACCTCGACGAGGACCTTTTAAAGGAAGTGGCCCAGATCACCCAAGGCAGCTACTTCCGCGCCACCAGCCTGAACGAACTCAAGGAGATATATGCCACGATAGACAGGCTTGAAAAATCCGAAGTCAAGCTTCCTGAGATCGCCTCACGAGGCGATCTCTACTTCTTCCCGGCGGGCCTGGCCGCCATCCTCCTCCTCCTCGAAATGGCCGCGGCCGGCACGGTCCTCTTGAGGTGGCCCTGATGTTTAAATACCCGGCCTTTCTATGGGCTCTTCTCCCGGCCTTGACGGCGGCGGGGCTCTCCTACTTCCAGGGCGAAAAGCGGCGCGCGCGGATCTCGCGGGCCCTGGGAGATTCGCGCACCTTGGAGCGCTTGGCCTCGCTGGGGCGGGGGCCCCGCCGGCTCCTCAAGTTCTGGCTCAAATTCTGGGCCCTGGCCTTCCTGGGCCTGGGCCTGGCCGGGCCCCAGTGGGGCCTGGAGCTCGTAAGCGCGGAGTCGGACGCCAGGCAAGTCCTCATCGCCGTGGACGTCTCCCAGTCCATGCTGGCCGAGGACTTCAAGCCCTCCCGCCTCGAAAAAGCCAAAAGGGAGCTCGCCCTTCTCCTGGACCAGCTCCCGGGAAGCCGGGTGGGGATCATCGCCTTCGCCGGCGAACCCGCCTTGGTCTGCCCGCTGACCACCGACCTCGAGGCCGCCAAGCAAATACTTTCAAGCCTCTCCCCCGACATGGTCCCGGTGCCCGGCACCGGGATCGGCAAGGCGATCAAGCTGGCATCCCAGTCCCTGGAACGCTATTCGGGAGAAAAGTCCTTGGTTCTCATCACGGACGGGGAGGACCACCGCACCGACCCGCTCAAGGCGGCGCGCGAGGCTCTCGCCCAAAGTATGCGCATATTCCCCATCGGCATCGGCAGCCCCGAGGGCGAGCCCATCCCGATCAAGGAGGGGGGAAACTTGTCCGGCTACAAGAAGGACAAGAACGGCCGGACCGTGATCTCCAAGCTCGGGGAAGGGGCCTTGTCCGCGATCGCCGCCGAGACCCGGGGACGCTATTACCGGGCCACGGCGGGAGAATCCGAGGCCGCTTTGATCGCGGAGGAAATCCTCAAGGCCGGAAAGGCCAAGGGGGCCGCCTCCTCCATGGCCCGCTACAAGAACCGCTTCGCCGTTCCGCTAGGTCTGGCCTTGGCCCTCTTAATGCTGGAATTTTTAATTCCCGAGCTCCAAAAGAAAAAAACCTTATTGCCCGTGGTCTTACTCCTGACGGGAGCGCTACACTCTCCCCTGCACGCCGCACTAGGTGCCGAGGGGTCTCTACGCCGGGGCAACAAGCTCTACCGCAAGGAGCTCTACGCCCCGGCCTTGAAGGAATACGAGGAGGCCGGGCGCCGCAAGCCCCGGGACCCGCGCCCCTTCTTCAACGCCGGGGACGCCCTGTACCATTTAGGGGAATATGGGAAGGCTCAAGAAGCCTTCGCGGCCCTGGCCGAGTCCGCGGCTCCAGCACCCTTGCGCGGCCAGGCTTACTATAATCTAGGGAATATGCATATGGCCCAGGGCCAGTACCCCCAAGCCGTAGAAGCCTACCGGAACGCCCTGGGGCTGGCCTCCAAGGACCCGGACCTGCGCCACAACCTGGCCCTGGCCCTGCGCTATTTAAAAAACCCTCCGCCGCAAAAGAAGCAGAAAGACCAAGGGAAAGAGAATCCGCAAAACCAGCCGAGCCAGAGCCCGAATTCCCAGGACCGCCAACAGCCCGAGAAATCAAAACCTCAACCCCCGATTTCACGGGAGGACGCGGAAAGGCTGCTGCGCGCGGTCGCGGAAAAAGAGAAAAGCGCTCCCCAGCTCAAGCGGGAGAAAGCGGCCAAGCGCCCCCCAAGCGAGCCGGAGGAGGACTGGTGACGCTCCCAGCACTCCTACCCCTTTGCATCGGCATGGCCTGGGCTCAGCTCAACATCACGGCCGAGGTGGACAAGACGACGGTCGCCTTGGACGACCAAGTCGTGCTGAGCGTGGTCGTGACCGCCCCCCAGGCCATGCTTCCCGAGCCCCAGCTTCCGCCCCTATCCAATTTCAGCGTTTACTCCTCGGGGCGCAGCCAGAACGTCTCCATCATCAACGGCCAGGTCTCCAGCTCCATCGTCCACACCTACGTCATGGTGCCGCGCTTCGTGGGGCGCGCGACCGTGGGCCCCATCTCCATCGCCGCCCAGGGGCGCAAGGCCCAAACCGAGCCCATTGAGATCACGGTGGAGCGTCCGGGGTCCGCCTCCCGTGGGGCAGCCGGGCGAGCGCGCCGGGAAGAGCCCGCGGCCGAGGAGGAGAGGCCGCGACGCGCCGGGGCGCCGGAGGCCTTCGTCACCGCCGAGGTGGACAAGAAAAAGGCCTACGTCAATGAGCAGGCAACGCTTTCGATCAAGTTCTACACGGCCGTAAGCCTGCTTGGCAACCCCCAATACAGCGCTCCCAAAATGAGCGGCTTCATTTCCGAGGACCTTCCCCCGGAGCGACACGGCACCGTGACTCTCCATGGCCGGCCCTATTATTTCTCCGAGATCAAAACCGCCCTGTTCCCGGCCCAGCCGGGCAAGCTCGCTATCGGCCCGGCCACGGTCGCCTGCCAAATCCAGAGCGACGCCTCCGTGGACCCCTTCACGGCTGATTTCTTCGAGAGGTTCTTCTCCCAGGGGGCCGCCGCGCCCCAGACCCGGGAGCTTAAGTCCGACCCCTTGGTCCTCGAGGCCCAGCCCCTGCCCGAGGTGGGCAAGCCCGCCAACTTCTCCGGCGCCGTGGGCCGGTTCTCGATCTCGGCCGCCCTCGACCGCCCCCAGGCCAAGGCCGGGGAGGCCGTGACCTTGACCGTGACCGTGGAGGGAAGCGGCAACCTCAAGAGCATCGGCGAACCCGAAATGCCGAGCCTCGAGGCCTTCCGAGTCTACGACACGGTGAGCTCCCTCAATATGGACAAGCGCAAGGACCTGGTGCGCGGCTCCAAGGTGTTCAAGACCGTGATCATGCCCAAAACCCCGGGCAGCTTCACCGTGCCGCCCATCGCCCTTTCGTATTTCGACCCCGAGAAAAAGGCTTATCTCAGGGCCTCGACCTTGCCTCTTGCGATCAAGGTGGAGGAGGGAGCGCCCTCTCCCGCGGACCGATCGGAGTCCGACTTCGGCCCCCGGCCGGAGCCGCGGGGGCTGACGGTGGTGTCGCGGGACATCCGCTATTTGAAGCTGGCGCCCAGCCGCTCGGCCCTGAGCCGGCTCCTCGAGGCCGCGGCCGCGGCCGGGCCTATACACTCCCTGCCCTTCCTCCTCCTGGGACTTTGCGCGGCTTGGGACGGCTGGCGCCGCAGGCGCCTGGCCGATCCCCAGGCCTGGCGGGAACGAGCGGCGCTGAAGAAAGCTTTAAGCAGGATCAAGCAGGCACAGGCCGCGGCCGATCCTCAGAAATCGGCGGCCTTGCTGGCCGAGGCCCTGTCCCGGTACCTGGCCGACAAGCTGGGGCGTCCCTATTCCGGGCTCACCTGGCGCCGGGCCCGGGAAAGCCTCCTCGAAAGGCACCCCCGCCTTCCCAAGGCGCTCCTCGAGAAAACCGGCAGCGTCTGGGAGGATCTCGATCACGTGCGCTTCGCCCCGCCGTCGGCGGGAGCGGGCCCGTCGAGCCTCATGGCAGAGTCCCTGTCCTGGATACTCAAGGAGCTCGACAAGGAGCTGGCATGAAGCTGATCGCCCTCGCCTTCCTTTCGTCCCTGGCCGCGGCTCTTCCTCAAGCCCAGAAACAGTACGACACCAAGGACTACCGCGGCGCGGCCGAGGCCTACCAAGCCCTGCTCGCGGCCGAGCCCCGCAACGCGGGGCTCCACTACAACCTCGGAAACTGCCTGTTCAAGCAGGGCCGATTGGGCCAGGCCGTGGCCTCCTACCAAAGAGCCTTCGACATCAACCCCAGGGACTCGGACATCCGCCACAACTTGGACTTCGCGCTGAAAAGATCGGGGGAGGAGCTGGTTTCCCCGGGCGTTCCCACGCCGCTTTTCGTCCTGGCCCATTTCCTGAGCCTCCGGGAATTAGCCGGCCTGCAGTGGCTGGGGTGCTGGGCCTTTCTTCTCCTGGCGAGTTTCTTCCTGCTGGATCCCCGCAGACGGGCGGGGGTCCAGCCATGGCTCGCCGCGGCTTTCGGCTTTTGGGTATTTTTCGCGGCCTGGTGGCTTATCCGCGGCGGCTTGCGCCCGCCGCGCCTGGCGGTCGTCATAAGCCCCACCGCCCAGATTCGCAGCGGGCCCGGGGAAAGCTCGACGGTCAGCTTTACGGCCCCGGAGGGCCGGCGCGTGCAAATTCTTTCCGAGAACGGGGCCTGGCTCGAAGTCGGCGATCTAAAGGAAGGGAGCAAGGGCTGGATGAAAGTGGAAGACGTGGATTTAGTGTGGGAGAAAATAAAATGACAAGAACGGAAAAAGATTCACTGGGGGAAAAAGAAGTTCCGGCCGAGGCCTACTACGGGATACAGACCTCGCGCGCGGTCGAAAATTTTCCGATCTCCGGGCTCAAGGCCCATCCCAGCTTGATCCGCTCCTACGCCGCGGTGAAGAAAGCCTGCGCTTTGGCCAACCGGGAGCTCAAGGCCCTGCCGGGAGACAAGGCCGCGGCCATCCTCAAGGCCTGCGACGAGGTCTTGGCCGGCAAATGGGACGCGCAGTTCGTGGTGGACGTCTACCAAGCCGGGGCGGGAACCTCGTTCAACATGAACGCCAACGAGGTCATCGCCAACAGGGCGGCCGAGCTCTCGGGGGGCAAGAAGGGGGACTACAAGCT
The DNA here is from genome assembly GCA_016218575.1 of Elusimicrobiota bacterium. Lineage (NCBI taxonomy): Bacteria > Pseudomonadati > Elusimicrobiota > Elusimicrobiota bacterium. The sequence continues at coordinate 317,515 of JACRDN010000019.1, read as the reverse complement.
GATCCATCCCAACGACCACGTCAACATGGCCCAGTCCACCAACGACACCTTCCCGACCGCGACTTTCGTGGCGGTCTTAAAGCAAGCGCGCGCCCTCCTGCCGGTGCTTGAGTCCCTGGAGGATTCTTTTTTCGCCAAGGGCAAGGAGTTCTCTTCCTTCATCAAGTCCGCCAGGACCCATCTCCAGGACGCGGTACCCATCACCTTGGGCCAGGAGTTCAAGGCCTACGGAGAGGCCCTGGCCGCCTGCCGCGAGGAGCTGGAGAGAACCTCAGCACTCCTCTGCCGCGTGGCGTTGGGAGGAACCGCCGCCGGGACCGGAACCAACACGGCCCCGGGCTTCCGGGAGAAGGCCGTGGGGCATTTGGCCAAGATTACGAATCTTCCCTTGAAGCCCGCGCGGGACGCGCGCCTGGGCCTGCAAAGCCATCAGCCGCTGTCGGCGGTTTCGGGGGCGCTGCGCGGGCTTGCCGTCGAGCTTACCCGCATCTGCAACGATCTGCGTCTCATGTGCTCCGGCCCGACCACGGGGTTCGCGGAGATCGTCCTGCCCGCGGTCCAGCCGGGCTCCTCGATCATGCCGGGCAAGGTCAACCCCTCCATGATCGAGTGCCTCAACATGGTCTGCTTCCAGATCATCGGACGGGACTTAGCGGTGTCCTTGTGCGCCCAGGCCGGGCAGATGGACTTAAACGTGATGACGCCCCTCTCGGCCTACAACCTTCTCGACTCCATCCAGCTCCTCGTCAATTACCTGCCCGCGGTGGAGAAGCGCTGCATCCGCGGCATCGCGGCCGACGCCGAGCAGTGCCGCCGCTATTTCGAGAAGAGCCCGTCCTTGGCCACCTTGCTCAACCCCAAGATCGGCTACTCCCGCGCCGCCGAGGTGTTCAAGGAGGCCGTGGCCAAGAAAACCACGGTGACCGAGCTCGTCCTGGCCAAGGGCCTGCTCGGGCGCGAGGAATTGGAAAAGCTCTTCGACCCCAAGGACGTCACGGGAGCTCTGGACTAAATCGCGAAGTTATCCACAAAACTCCGCAGGAAGTTTTTGTGGATAACTTTTCTTCTCTCAGGGATTGATCGGCGTGGCCGGAGTCAAGGCAACCGCGGGCGCAGGTCCGCGGGGCGCCGCTTTCGGCGCGGCCGGGGCCTTGGCTTTGGCGGGAGCGGACTTCGAGGGTCCGGCCCCTTGTTTCGCGAACGCCTTCATGGAATTACCAGCGCGCGAGGGCTTTGCCGCCTTTGCGCGGCGCGGCCCGGCAGCCCCGCTTCGAGGTCGCGCGGAAGGCAGGTACTTGATCACCTCGACCTTCACGATCGGTTTTTCCTCCGGCTCGGGTTTCTGATCGGGCTCCGCGGTCGGCACGGACTCGGGGGAAGGCTCTGGCTCCGGGAACTCGGAGGAGCGGTCCTGGGCCCCATCGGGAGATGTGTCGGGGCCCACGGGCTGGGCCGCGAGCCACGCGCCTAAAGCCAAAACCAGCCAAAATCTCGCGAGCATAGGTTGCTATAATACTATGATGCCTGATCATAGCAAAAATATGACGAGGACCGAGCCTCGCGAGTTGGTCCACTTCCCGGCCTCGACTTCCGAACGCAAGCGCTACACCAGGCGCATCTACCAGCTTTTCCAGGAGCATCTATCCAAGAACGGCCTGCGCCTCACTGGCCAGCGCCGACTCATCCTCGACTATTTCCTGAAGGCCGACCGGCACCTGAGCCAAGAGGACATCTACCTGGCTCTCCGACAGCACGGCCTGGGTAGAGCCACGGTGTTCAGGACCCTCAAGATGCTCGAGGAGTCCAAGCTCGTCAACCATGTGGTCGGCAGCACCGGAACCCCGCGCTTCGAGGTGAATCTGGAGAGGCCCCACCACGACCACCTCATCTGCGTCGAGTGCGGCCGCATCCAGGAGGTGCTCTGGCCCAAACTCGAGGAGATACAGGAAAAGACCTGCCGCAAGGTCGGGTTCGAGCCCAAGTGGCACCGGCACGAGGTGTTCGGCCGATGCCGGCGCTGCGCCCGCGAGCGCCCTTGAAGCTGCACACCATCGCCTTGGGCTGCCAGATGTCGGCCGCGGATGGGGCCGAGATGTCGCGGCCTTTCTACCAACGGGGGTTTTCCGCGGCGGATTCTTCCGACCAGGCCGACGCCATCCTCATCAGCACCTGCACCGTGCGCCAGCACGCAGAGGACCGGGCCCTCTCCCTCATCGGCGCCCTGCGCCCCTGGAAGGAGGCCGTTCCCGAGCGCATCCTCATCGTGGCGGGCTGCGCGGCCGAGCGCCTGGGGCCATGGATCCGATCGCGCTTCCCTTACGTGGATCTGGTGGTGGGGGCCAAGTCCATCGAGCAATTCCCGGCCCTTGTCTCCCGGGCCCTGGAGGAGCGCTTCGATGGGCTCAAGGAAAACCGCGATCATTTTCCGGCCTCGGGCGAGTTCTCGGCAACGAACTCGCCGGCCACGGCCTACGTCACGATCATGAGGGGCTGCAATTACTCCTGCTCCTACTGCGTCGTTCCCTCCGTGCGCGGCCGGGAGCTCTACCGGCGTCCCCAGGAGATCTTGGGGGAAGTCGAGATGCAGGTTGCCCGCGGGGCCCGAGAGGCGACCTTGCTCGGACAGACCGTCAACAGCTATCGCTCGGCGGCCGAGGAGCGGGCGATCGGGTTTCCCGAGCTCCTGAGGCTCCTGGACGCGGTGCCGGATCTCGCGCGCCTGCGCTTCATGAGCCCGCACCCGTATTACGTGGACGAGGCCTTCGCGGCGGCCATGGCCGAATGCCGGACTCTTTGCCCCTTCCTCCACCTTCCGGTTCAATCCGGCTCCAACCGCCTCCTCAAGCTCATGCGGCGCAATTACACCCGCGAGTCGTATCTGGAGAGAGTCAAGCTCTTGAGAAACGCCCTTCCGGGCATTGTCTTCTCGACCGACATTATAGTAGGATTGCCTTCGGAGAGCGAGGAAGATTTCCGGGAGACTCTGTCTCTCTTGGAGGAACTCTCCCCGGCCTCGGTTTACAGCTTCAAGTATTCTCCCCGGCAGGCCACCGAGGCCGCCTCTTGGGCCGACGACGTCCCCCAGGAGGTCAAGGAGGAAAGGCTGGGGAGGCTTAACGCGGCGATCGAAAAATTGACGGTGGGCGCCCTGCGCTCGGAGATTGGCAAAAAAGTGGAAGTACTCTGCGAGCAGCAAGATTTCGGCCGGACCCGGGAAGGCTTCAAGGCCCGGTGGAAGAACAAGCTCCTGGCGCCAGGCACCTTGGCGAGCCTGTCGGTCACGAGCGCCACAACCCGCACTTTGCTGGGAGAAATCCAATGACCCCCAAAAAACCGCAAGCCGCCGACACCGATAACAAATTCGCCGAGCGCCGGCGTTTCGCGCGCTTCCCGGTCATGAGCGGTGTGGTGGAGCCGATCACCGTGAATTTCGACGCGAACGACGGTCCGGGAGCCTCACAAGGCCAGCCCGCGATCCTGACCAATCTCTCGGCCGGCGGCATGTCCTTGATCCTCTTCCTCGAGCCTCCCCGCACCAAGAAGCTCGAGATGCTGCTGTCCATTCCCGGGCTCGACAAGGTTTCCCTCGAAGGCAAGGTCGTGCGCGTGAGCGAGAAAGGCCAGACCTACAACGTGGGCATCGCCTTCACCAAGATCAGCAAGAAGCACCAGAAGCAGTTGAGCCTCATGGCCCAGGACCACGGCGACTGCGACATGCGCATCGCCCTGCGCCTGCCCGAAGCCTGCGTTTCCAGCTGCCACTTCCACGACTTGTGCGCCAAGCCCCAGAAAGGCCCTTATTGGTGAAAGACACCAGCCGGAACGGCTGGTGTCAGAAGTGCTGCTTAGGGCCTTAGCGTGTCTGCCACCACCATAGTCGTCGTCGGTCCCACCGCGGCGGGAAAAACCGAGCTGTCCGTGGCCTTGGCCCGCGAAATCGGCGGAGAGATCATCTCGGCCGACTCAAGACAAATCTACAAGCGCCTGGACGCGGGAACGGCCAAGCCCGCCCGCGACTCCCAGGGCCGCGTCGAGGGCGTGCCCTATCATCTGCTGGACATGCTAGAGCCCGAGGAAGCCTTCGACGCGGGGCGTTTCGCGCGCCTGGCCGAGGGCTTGGAACGGAATATACGCGACAGGGGCGCCATCCCGATCCTGGCCGGCGGCACTGGGCTGTACGTGAAAGCATTCCTCCAAGGCCTGGCTCCCATGCCTGGGCGCGACGAGGCCCTGCGCCGAGAACTCGCGGCGTTGGCTTCGGAGCGCGGGGGACGCTTCCTCAAGGAAAAGCTTCTCCGCGTCGATCCCGAGGCCGCGCGAAGAATCCCGGACAACAACGCGCAGAGACTGATCCGGGCCTTGGAAGTCTACAAGCTTTCCGGCCGGCCCATCTCGAGCTTTTGGGCAATGCCCGCTTCACGCAAGCCCACCGCCTCCTTCCTCATCGACTGGCCGCTGCCCGCGCTCAAGGCCCGGATCGCGCGCCGCGCCGAGGCGCAATGGCCCGGCATGCTCGCGGAAGCCAGAGAGCTTATAAGCCGCGGCTACGGCGGCCATGAGCCCGGTCTCCAAAGCCTGGGCTACCGCGAGGCCCTGCAAGCCGTCAAAGGAGAGATATCCTCCGCGCATGGCCTCTCCGAGCTCGTACAGCTCACGCATGCCTACGCCAAACGCCAGCGCACCTGGTTCCGGCACCAAATCCAGGCCCAAATCATCCCCGGCGGCCCCCTCGAGCGCATGCTCGAGGATCTGCTCTCGGCCATCCATGCCCAGCGCGGCTCCTGAGAAAGCCCTTCTGGTCGGGGTGGGCCTCAAAAGGGAGGCCTCCTTGACGGCCTCGAGCCTCGAGGAGCTCGAACGCCTGGCCGAGACCGCGGGAGCCCGAGTGGTCGGAGTCTTCTCCCAGCTCCTGGCCCGGTTTCATCCGGCCTCTCTGATAGGGGAGGGGAAAATGGAGGAGATCGCGGCCGCGGTGAAATCCCTAAGCGCGGGGACCGTGATCTTTGACATGGAGCTCTCCGCCTCCCAGCAGAGGACCCTGGAAAAATTCTGCAAGGCCAAGATCATAGACCGCACCCGCCTCATCCTCGACATCTTCGCGCAGCGCGCCAGGACCAGCGAGGGCCGCCTCCAGGTGGAACTCGCCCAGCTCTCCTACATGCTCCCCCGGCTGACCGGAGCCTGGCGCGGGTTCTCCCAGCAGGTGGGAGGCATCGGAACCCGAGGGCCCGGAGAGCGCAAGCTCGAATACGAGCGGCGCCACATCCAATACCGGATCATCCACCTCCAGCACGAGCTCGAGCGAGTGCGCAGGGACCGGGAACTCCGCCGCGAAAGGCGCCTGTCGGTCCCCGTGCCCCAAGTGGCCCTCATCGGCTACACCAACGTGGGAAAATCCACCTTGCTTAACGCGCTCACCCGCGGGGCTCCCGTCTACGCCGATGACAAGCTTTTCGCCACTTTGGACCCGACCTCGCGGCGGGTGCGCCTGCCCGAAGGGTTCTGGGCCGTGATGACCGACACGGTCGGCTTCATCCAGCGCCTGCCCACCAACCTCGTGGCGGCCTTCCGCGCCACTCTAGAGGAAGCGCGCTGGGCCGACTGCCTGCTCCTCATTTCCGACGCATCCTCCCCCGATCGCAAAAGCCAAGAGGAGGCGGTGCAAGGCATATTAAAAGATCTGGGCGCCCAAGGCGTGCCGCAAGTCAAGGTCCTCAACAAGGCCGACCGTCTGCCCGCCTCCGAGCGCCGCGGGCTTCAACACGAGGAGCCCGGGGCCCTGCTCGTCTCCGCGGCCACGGGGGAAGGCCTGCCGGAGGCCCTGAAGAAAATCCAGGGGCTCTTGAGCCGCCGATGGCTTCTCCGGGAGCTCGACATGCCTTACTCCGCCAAGGCCGCCGTGGCCGAGGTCTACCGCTCCTGCCAGGTGCTTTCCGTAAAGCACCTCAAGGACAGGGCCCGGTACCGACTGCGCATGACGCAGGAGAATTGGGAGCGGCTTCAAGCCAAGACCAAGGCCCAGCGGTAAAACTTTGCTACACTCACTTTCTATGCTGGGTCCGGGAGCGTGGGGGCTGGTTCTGCTAAGCTATTTCGCGGGCGCTGTTCCCACCGGGTACTGGGCGGTCAAACGCCTGAGAGGCCTGGACATCCGAGAGCACGGGTCGGGAAACCCGGGCACGGCCAATGTCTATCGCGTGGCCGGGGCGGGCCCTGGCGCTATCACGCTTTTAGGCGACGCTTCCAAGGGCTATTTACCGGTCTATCTCGCCCAACAGCTCTACCCGCGCCAACTCGCCGTGGCCGTGCTCTGCGGGGCGGCGGCCATCATCGGCCACGACTGGACGATTTTCCTGGGCTTCAAGGGCGGCAAGGGCGTGGCCACCTCGGCCGGGGTTTTCGCGGCACTCCTGCCCAAGGCCGCGGCCGCCAGCGCCATGGCCTTCATCCTGGGAACGGCCTTCTCCGGCCATATATCGGTGGGCTCGCTCGCCGCCGCCCTAGTCCTGCCCCTGGGCGCCGGGCTCTGCGGAGCTCCCGCCGCGCTTACTTCAATGTCGGCCTGTGCTGCCGCTCTCATTTTGTTCAAGCATATCCCCAACATGAAGAGGCTCTGGAAAGGGTCGGAGCTGGGCGTCCATGGCCGATAACCTCAAGATCACCGTGCTCGGAGGGGGACTCTGGGGCACGGTTCTGGCCGACCATCTGAGTCGGGGCGGCTTCGGAGAAGTCCGGCTCTGGGAGTTCGTCCCGAAGCTGGCCGAGGGGCTGGCCCGCAGCCGCAGTCACCCGCATATCCCGGGCTTCGACCTCCACACGGGAGTGGAGGTCACCTCGGACCTCGCCATGGCCGCGGAGCAAGCGGGGCTCGTCCTCTTCGTTCTCCCTTCGGCGTTCGTGCGTCAAACGGCCAGGAAGCTCAGGAGCTTCCTAGGAAAAGCCCGTCCATTGCTTATCAACGCCTCCAAGGGCATCGAGCCCGGGAGCCTCCGCACCATGGGCGACGCCATCCTGTCGGAGCTGCCGCGGGGCGTTTGCCTGTGCACCCTCTCTGGCCCGAGCTTCGCGCGGGAAGTCGCCAAGCAAATCCCGACCTGCTTGGTCCTGGCCGGGCCGGCCGCCGCGGGCCGCAAGCTCCTGCCCTTGTTCAACGCGGGGGCCCTGCGCGCGCGCTGGAGCCCGGACCGCAGGGGCGTGGAGCTCGGGGGCTCTCTCAAGAACGCTCTGGCCATCGGCTGCGGGATCTTGGACGGGCTCAAGGCCGGAGCCAATACCAAGGCGGCGCTGCTCATCCAAGGCATCGCGGAAATGGGAGAGCTCATAGAGCGCTCCGGCGGCCGCCGAGAGACGATTTACGGGCTGGCCGGACTCGGAGATCTCATCGCCACCGGGACCTCTCCGGAGTCGCGCAATCGGGCCTTCGGAGAAAAGCTGGGGGAGGGCAAGACCCGCGAGCAGGCCCTCAAGGAGATTCCCACCGTGGTGGAGGGAGTCGAGGCCTCAGCCAGCGCCCGGGCCCTCTGCCGCAGGCTAAAGCTCAAGGCTCCCGTGCTCGAGGCCATCTGGCAGGCGGTCCATGGCGGACGCGATTCGGAAATTGTCATTAGCGCGCTGGGTTTCTCTCGTGGTACAATAGATGGGCCTTAAAGCAAGGCCACGGATGGCTAAAAACGACAAGGAGTCCTCCAAGGAAAAGAATCCCGAGCCCCAAGAGCGGGAAGTGAGGATCTATTCCCTGGCCACCACGGTCAACGAATGCATCATTTTCCTGGAGGAGCTTGCCGGCAACCGGCTTCTGCCCATTTGGATCGGGCTGACCGAGGGCCAGGCCATCGCCATCCGCTTCTCCGGCATCGTCCTGCCCAGGCCCCTTACCCACGACCTTCTTCTTTCCATCACCAAGGGCCTGGGCTACGACGTCCAAAAAGTGGTGATTTGCGACATCAAGGACAACACTTTTTACGCCAAGATCCACCTCCATAAGGGAAGCTCCTCCCTGGCAGTGGACTCGCGCCCCTCGGACGCCATCGCGGTGGCGGTGCGGTCGGGCTGCTCCATACTCGTGGAGGAGAAAGTCTTCAACCGCTGCCAGACCTTGAGCAAGCCGATCACCGAAGAGGAAGTCGGCAAGTTCAAGTCGGAGCTCAAGAATCTCAAGCCGGAGGACATCTTCAAGGGGCTGCAAGGAAAGAAAAACGAGCCCGGGAAAGACGATCCTAAAAAGTAAGGATAAGGAAGCAGCGATGAATAGACTCGACATCATCAGGGCAGTAGCCAAAGTCCTCTCCACCAAGGGGGAGGCGGCGCGCGCCGTGGAAACGACTTTTGACACCATACGAGAAGCCCTCAACAAGGACCAAAAAGTCGTGATCTCCAATTTCGGCACGTTTCGCGTCAAGCACCGCCAGCAGCGCCAGGGGCGCAACCCCAAGACCGGCGAGAACGTCATGGTGCCGCCCCGCAAGGGCGTGCGCTTCAAGGCATCCAAGAATTTGCTGGGCTAGGACAAGGAACTGCTCAGGATGGCTATCGACCGGCCCATCCTGCCGGAGCAGGAGTCGTTCACGATGGGCGAGGTGAGCCGACTGCTTCGCGTGCCGCCGCACACTTTGAGGTACTGGGAGGCGCGGATAGGCTTGCTCAAGCCCTCCCGCAGGTCGAGCGGACACCGGCGCTACAGCCGGGAGGACATAGAGACGATTTGCCGCATCAGGGAATTCGTGGAACGAAGAAAAATGACCATGGCCGGCGCCAGGAAAGCCCTCCTCGAGGAAAGGAGGGGGGCGCGCGCGCAAGGCAAGGACGCGGCGGGGGGGGCGGTTCCTTCCTCGACGCTCAAGCTCCTGCGCGAGATCAAGAAGGAAATTCGCATCCTGGTCGAGGAGCTCAAGAATTCGTGAGCCCGAGACAGCATGGGGCATCAGTGCATATGGTCGGGGACTGGCTCAATGGTAGAGCGCTCCCTTGGGGTGGGAGAGGCTCCGGGTTCGATTCCCGGGTCCCCGACCATGCGCACTGATTTTCGGGGTATAGCTCAATTGGCAGAGCGCTTGGTTCGGGACCAAGAGGTTCTGAGTTCAAATCTCAGTACCCCGATGTTTTCCCCCGCGTAACCAAATTGCAACAACTTGTCTTGTATACTTGACAATATAGTAGAATCGCAAGGGGTAAGCCCTTGACGCGTCTATATCTGCGCTTGAGCGGCCGCGTGCAGGGCGTCGGCTACCGGTGGTTCGCGCGCGACATGGCTTCGAAGCTCGGCCTGACCGGCTGGGTGCGCAACCGCCGCGACGGATCGGTGGAGCTGGAAGCCCAAGGCAAAGGCGAGGCCCTGGAACGGTTTCAAGCGATTTTGAGAAAAGACCACCCTTACGCGCGCGTGGACGAGTTGGAGAGCCGCCCTCTGGCGGCTCGAGAGGGAGAGGAGTCCTTCAATATCCTGGCGGAGGAGGCTGAATAGGAGCCAAATGGAACCCAGCACGGACACGATAAGCCAATACTTTCGAGGCATCCAGAAGCTGGTCCTGGTCGACCGCGAGGAGATGCACAAGCTCTGGAGGAAGGCCAAGCGGGGAGACCGCGACGCCAAGCAGCGAATCATGGAGGCCAACCTGCGGCTCGTGGTTCCCTTGGCGAAGAAATACCACCGCCAGGGCATCGACTTCATGGATTTGATCGAGGAGGGAAACCTCGGCCTCATGCACTCCATCGACAAATTCGAGCCCAAGAAGGGCTACCGCTTCTCGACCTACGCCTCCTACTGGATCGAGCAGTCTATCCGCCGCGCGGTCGAGGAGCAGTCCAAGACCATCCGCATCCCTCCCCACGCCTGGGAAGCCCTGCGCAAGTGGCTCAAGCAGTGGGAGAAGATGCACGCGCTTCTGGGCCGCGACCCCACCTTGGCGGAGATGGCGCGCAAGATGCATTGGACGGCCCGCCAGGTGCGCGGGGTCTTGGACGCCGCCGAGGCCGCCAAGGGGATGGGCTCCCTAGAGGCCCCCATCGACAGCGAGGACGAGAGCATCACGGTCGAGGATATGATCTCGGAGTCGAACAACCAATCGCCGGAGAACCTCATCGCCGTACTCAAGCTCCATGACGAGCTCAACCAAGCCCTGCGCGAGATCGGCGACCGCGAGCGCATGATCCTGGAGTTCCGGCACGGACTCACCGGCCAGACCCCCATGACCTTGGAGGAGGTGGGCAAGAGGCTCAAGCTCTCGCGCGAGCGCATACGGCAGATCGAGGAAAGAGCGCTTCTGCGGCTGCGGCGGGTGGCCAACCGCATGGGGCTCATCGAGGTCTCGGAGACCCGGTCCATGACTCCGAACCTCCAGCCAGGCTGGAACGCCCCGAAGGTGCGGACCGACATCCTGGGCCAGGTGATTCCCAAGGGCCGGCGGACCGCTCCCACCGCCGCGCAGATCGCGAGGAAGCCTCAATCCGCCGTGCCCCGCCAATGGCTCTCCGCCTCTCATTCCAAGTCGGGCAAGAAAATCCCGGCCAAGAAAAGGTGACTCCCATGACCGCTTCCGCGAAATCCATAGATCTCAAGTCCCTCATCCAGGATGTGCCGGACTTCCCCAAGAAAGGAATCATCTTCAAAGACATCACTCCCATGCTGGCCGATCCCCAGGCCTTCGCCTCGGCCATAGACCGCATGGCCGAGCCCTTCCTCGGACGCGGCATCCGCATCGTGGCAGGGATCGAATCGCGGGGGTTCCTCCTGGCCACTCCCATCGCCTACCGCCTGGGAGCGGGCGTGGTGCCCATCCGCAAGAAAGGCAAGCTCCCCCGGCGCACGCACTCGGCGAGCTACGACCTGGAGTACGGGCAGGACCACATCGAGGCCCACGCGGACGCCTTCGCCGCGGGGACCAAGGTCCTCATTGTGGACGACGTCCTGGCCACGGGCGGCACCGCCGCCGCGGCCTGCGAGCTCATCGAGAAGATGGGGGGAGCCCTCGAGGGGATCGCATTCCTCATCGAGCTCGGATTCCTAAGCGGCCGCCGCAAGCTCCCCGGCAGGAAGATCCACTCGCTTCTGGCCTATTGAATTACCGCGCTCCCTTGACGCGAACCTGGTGGATGTCGCCAGGCATTATTCGAACGTGCCCGCCCTTGTTGTCGGGGTCATCCATGATGGGCCGGGATCGTCCGTCGAAACCCAGCCAAAGCACGTAACCCCGCGGCACGCCTCCCGAGCCCCGGGATCCCTCCACCCTTAGCGGCTCGACCGAAATCAGCGACCCGCCCAGAGCCGGTATGGGGTCGAGCGCCAAGGTCAGGCTGGCCGGAGTCTTTACGTAGCCGGGCGCGGAGGAGTATGCCACGTGGGCGTTGACCGGGGTCCCCTGTCGAACGATCAAATGCTCGCCCACGCGCACGTCCCTGGCCACCTCGAATAGGCAGGCCTGGCCCAGTAGCGGGCGTTCATTGTCGGGCTTGGCGTGCTCCGTGTTCAACGCGGAGCTGCTGCGCAGGCTGATGATAGTCCCCTCGGGCAGGCGCGCGACCGCGTTGGCCCAGCCCCGGGGCGCGCCGAGACAAAGGCCCAGGGCGATCATCGTCTTCACGAGGTAATTGTAGGCCCCGCGCCGGCCGGGGTCGAGGGCCGAATGGTCTAGGCCGAGCCGGGCCAAAGGTCCTACCCGTGTCTTTAAATCCTTTGTAGAATAAAAGAAGTGACTCGACTCCCCATCCTCATCCTGCTGGGATTTGCTCCCATCGCAAGCGCCGAGAACATTTGCCGCGAATACGGGATGACGCACGGCCTTTTCTCGATGCGCCCCGACGGCACCGATCTGCGGCTGATCCGGAAGCTGAAGACGGCCGTGTCCTATGACAAGGTGCGGCCGTCTCCCGACATGAAACGCATGGTATTCCTTGAATGCGTCGAGGATATCGATGACAACTGCCTTTGCGACGAATCGGAATACAAGGCGAAGCAAGTCGTCATCGCGGATATGGACGGCTCCAACCGCGCGGTGATCGGCAAGCCAGAGGGGGGCTTCAACGATTACCCGAACTGGTCTCCCGACGGCGGATCCGCGATCTACATGCATTCAAGCGCGTCGAGCGCCTCCGCCCCCGACCTGTACCGCTACGACGCGCGCTCGGGCGCTTTGCGGAACTTGACCAATACGCCGGAATTGATGGAAAGCGACAATCATTGGAACGAGAACGGGACAATCACCCTCGTCGCTCAGGACTGGCGGCGAGGCAAGCCCGGAATCGGGAATGTTTTCGCCTTCCCCGCGGATCGTCCGGAAGATTGGACACAGCTCACTTACTTCACGGCCGACCTGGGACGCCATTGCTGCGCGGCCGACCCCAAGTATTCGCCGGACGGCTCCCAGTTGGTCTATTCGCGCAAGGTCGCAGATGACGAAGAAGACGGAAAGTGGGAAATCGTCCTGCGAGCCCAAGACGGCAGCGAGCAAATATTGAATCAGGGCCAGGCGCGTGGTTATTGGCCGATGTGGAGCCGGGATGGCCGCAGGTTGCTGTGGGTCTCTTTCGATGGAACCTACTCCATCGTCGTGAAGAATCTTCAAGATGGCGCAAGCCGCAGCATCCCCCTGGTCGGCGGCGGCGTCCGGGTGCCTCTGGGAAGAAACACCGTGATCTTCGGCCGCGTGGGCTGGCCCTCCTGGATCGGCGGCGGCGATCAGAGGATATTCTTTCCCGGCACATATCTCGAGGTGAAGGGATCGGCCTCACGGCAACAATTTTCCCCTCCCACAAGCCATGAGTGAACCTTCGTCAAACCCCGAGACTCGCATCGCCCTATTTCAGCGTAAGGAAGTCCGCCGCACCATCCATAACAACGAATGGTGGTTCGTCGTGGAGGACGTCGTCCTCGCGCTGATCGACTCTCGCGACGCCAAGCAGTATATCCAGCGTCTAAAACAACGCGACCCCGAACTTCGTAAAGGATGGGTACAGATTGTACATACCCTTCCCGTGCCCACCGAGGGGGGGCCGCAGGCGATGCTATGCGCCAACACCGAGGGCGTTTTCCGCCTGATCCAGTCCATCCCAAGCCCCAGAGCCGAGCCGTTCAAGCGCTGGCTCGCCAAGGTCGGCTACGAGCGCATCCAAGAGATCGAGGACCCCGAACTCGCCACCAAGCGCACCCGCGCGCTCTACAAGGCTAAAGGCTACTCCGACGACTGGATCGAGAAGCGGATGCGCTCCATCACCATCCGCGACGAGCTGACCGACGAATGGAAGAAGCGCGGAGTGAGAGAACAGCGCGAGTACGCCATCCTCACCGCCGAGATATCCAAAGCGACCTTCGGCATGACGCCCGGCCAATACGCCGAGTTCAAGCGCCTCAAGCGCGAAAACCTCCGCGACCACATGACCGATCTCGAGCTGATCTTCTCCATGCTGGGCGAAGCCGCCACCACCGAGATCGCCCGCAACCGCGACGCCCAGGGCTTCTCCCAGAATAAGCACGCCGCCACCGCAGGCGGATCGGTGGCCGGCAACGCCCGCCGCGAACTGGAAAAAAAGAGCGGGCGGAAAGTCGTTACCCGAGAGAACTATCTCTCTTTGGCGCAGTCGGCGAAGAGAGCCAAGCAGTTGACGCGTAAAACTCCAAAGCGAAACAAGAAAGGCCCTAAGAGGGCGGCATGAAAATGGGCCTCATCTTTATCGGGGTTGAATTATGCGTGCTGGCGATCGGCTTACTTCTATCTCGTTTTCTGTTGACCGAGCCCCGCCATCTGATGCCGCAGTTAAATTCGGATGTTTGGATGAAGGCGTTATTATGGTCCATACTACCGGCCGGCCTCGCGGCAGCCATGGCTCTAACATCCTTCGGCCCATTCCTTGCCGTTCAGGAACTCTTCAAGAATGGGCGGGGCAGAGAGTTAATTCAAAGCAATCTGATATTGGTCGCGCTTGGCTGTTTGCTCGCGGGCGGTAGCGAGGAACTGCTATTTAGAGGTGTTTTACAGACTCGATGGGGGTTAGTCATCGCGTCTCTGGTGTTCGGTGTACTCCATGCGACATCCCCGGTGCATTTTGTCATTGCTTCCCTACTTGGAGTTTATTTCGGCTTTGCCTTCCAGCGTTCCGGCAACAACCTGTTCGTTCCCGCCGTCGCTCATGCCATCTGTGACTTTACATTCATGTTGCTGTTCCGACTAGCTCTGCCGCTCGCTCCTTCTGAAATAGTAAAATGATTTGTTGGTTTTTTAGTCGCCCCGATAGCTCAATGGATAGAGCTAAGCTCCAATATACTAGGGGACGATTCGTATTAAGAACACAGGATTCCCCCTGCAAGACATGAACCAAGCTACGCCAAAAGCAGGGACGGAAGATGCGCGTGAAGCACGCAGGATCGAAGACGCTGGAGAGATTGGAGCCGCTTTTGAAGCATGAAGCAGCTCCGGATGTGCTGCCTGGGCTCAAGGAAAAATCCGCCGGCGTCTTTTATCGAGGGTCAAAAGCCTTCCTGCATTTTCACGCGGGCAAAAATCACAATCGCATCGCAACAGCAGATTCTATTGCGCAAGCTGAAGGAGGCCGTATTCATGAAGAAAACGATGATTGAACCTGCGCGGTTGAACAAAAACTCGACAGGGATAGTGAAGCACATCGCCTTCACGATGTACCCGGTGAAGGACATGCCGCGTGCACGGCAGTTCTACGAGGGGGGGCTCGGCCTAAAGCTCACGAACAACTTCCGGGACCAGTGGGTCGAGTACCACCTCAATAACGGCTGTTTCGCCATCACGACCATGGCCGAAGACGTAGCTCCCAGCGCCAACTCAGGAGGCAGCATCGCCTTCGAGGTGGATGACGTGGACGTGATGGTGGATAAGCTGCGCGCCAGGAAGGCCGTCGTCAAGATGGAACCTTTCTCGACTCCGGTGTGCCGTATGGCCGTGGTGCTTGACCCCGAAGGAAATGCCATTTCAATTCACGGGAAAAACCCAGGGCGATAAAGCTAGAACAGCCAATAAATTTGTAAAATACGATCGATTCGCCCCGATAGCTCAATGGATAGAGCTACTCCGTCCTAAGGAGAGGATGGGGGTTCGATTCCCTCTCGGGGCAGTTCTATTTTTTGTTTTTGGGGGAATATGTCATGAGCAAACATTGGGTCAGGCAGCAGGTCAGGCACAACGAGCTCCAGGACGTCCTGGAAAGGGGGCTGGTTTGGGTCAAGGGCCACCGCCGGGCCGCGGCCATCGCCATAGGCCTGATTCTTCTCCTGTCCCTCGTGGGAGGGGGGACCTACCATGTCCGGCGCAACCAAAACGCCCAAGCCTGGCAGAGCTTGGGTCTGGCCCAGAGCATGGCCTTCAGCGGCATGCCCGACCAGGCCTTGAAGCAAATACAGGAAACCTCGGCCAATTATCCCAACACCCAAGCCGCCGGCTATGCCCGCCTCCTGGCGGGGGACCTTCATTTTCTCAAGGGGCAGTATAAGGAAGCCTTGGCCGAGTATTCCGCGCTCTCCGAGGGCTCGGCTCCCGAGGTTTTGAAGCCCCTGGCCGTGGGCAATGTGGGGCTGGCCCAAGAGGCCCTTGGGCGATGCCGGGACGCCGCCCAGACCGACCAGCGCTTCCTCGACTCCTATTCCGAGCACTTCCTAGCGCCCCAAATCCACAGTTCTCTGGCCCGCTGCCTCAAGGCCCTAGGGCAGGCCGACCAAGCCAAGGCCGCGTATCAAAAAATAGCGCTTCAGTACCCCGAGACCTCCTGGGCCGCATGGGCCAAGGCCCAAACCGCACTCCCTAGCAGCAAATAATAAAAGACGGCTCTAGAAAACGGCAGCTTCCCGCTCGCCGTCTCGGGGCTTTTTTGCTTGCGCGGGCTTTCACCGCCCTGCCGCGAAAAATCAGCCTCTTGTAATGTTTAATAACACTAAACAACACATCATGGACTGGGTCAAAAAATAAATGGCACTTCATGACACGTCAAGCCTATTGACACAAAATGGATATGTTTATTAGAATCAGGCCGTTACAATGAAGGAGGCTCAGTGCAACTGACGCAGATGCAAGGCCGCAAGCCGACCGGAGAGAGAGCTTGCGGTCCAGTGCGCCGCCGTCAACTGAGGCGCAAGCCTAGCTTGCGGAACTCCTCTGCAAAAAACGTAGGCCCCGCCAGAAGCGGGGTATAAGCAAACGTATCCCCGCCTCGGGTGGGGCTTACGAAACTAAGGAGGACAGAAATAGAATGAAGAAGCTCCTGGGACTTACGTTAGCCCTGGCGATGCTCTTTCCGTATAGCCAGGCTAGCGCCGAACTGCTGAAGAACCTCAAGGTCAGCGGTCAACTCGACATACAAGCCACCGCCGCACGCAACACCGTGGACTTCGCGACCCGGGCCAACCCGCTCGGTGCCGGATCCGTAGTCCCGGCCTCGTTCAACAACAATGACCGCATCAGCGACACTCAGACCCGGCTCATGGTGAACCTGGATTGGGACCTCTTGGACGATGTCCATTCCAAGGTAACCCTGCGCAAGAACAACAGGGTCTGGGGCACAGGCGGCGTGGCCGGCTCCGACTACGTGCAGGGCACGGCCGCCGCGGGCGGCAGCGAGACCCTGAGCACCGCGGGGTCCAACGTGCTCGGCCGCATCGCGGTGGATCAGGCAAACGTAAAAATCGACAAACTCGCGGGCGACGCTGACGTCACCGTGGGCCGCCAGTTCTTCGGCGACTCCGGGGACCTCATCATCTACTTCGGACCCTCCGACAAGGCCATGTACGGCATGAACGTGACCGCCATCGACGCGGCGCGCTTCGACTGGGCCAACGACAACATGGGCCTCACGGCCCTGGTCGGAAAGACCAGCATCGGAGCCGGAGTCGGCGGTATTCCTCAGAACAGCATCAACGTCCGCGGCCTCGTCCTTTCCTGCAAGCGGCATGAAAATGTCCACCCCGCCGTCTACCTCTGGAACCGCCAGACCCAGAACGGCAGCGCGGCCGCGGCCAACGGCGGATTGGGCGCTCCTTCCTCCGACGCGGCGGCCGTCGCCGGAGGCAAGAACGACAACCTTTACGTCCTGGGAGCCAAAGTGAAGGCCACCATGGGCGGAGCCTGGGTCAAGGGCGAGATCGCCAAGAACTTCGGCGACAACCGCGTGGCCGGAACCGTGGCCACCCACGGCGCCAAGACCTACACCGGCTTTGCCTTCCTGCTTAACGGCGGGTACAAGGCCGAGGTCAACGGAGTCGGAGCCGTCACCCCCTGGGGCGAGTTCGGCTACGGCACCGGAGCCGGGGATCGCCGCTCGGCCACCAACGAGCAGTTCACGGCCATCGCTGGCGACTACCGCCCGGGCAGCATTTCCGGGCGCTTCACCAACGCCAGCGGCGCCGCTCTGGGCGCCTTGGTTCCCAATGGAGTCGGCGCGACCGGCATCTCCCCCGCGACCCTCTCCAACGCCGTCCTCTACGGCTTCGGCGTGAAGGTCAATCCCGCCTCTTTGGCCAAGCTCACGGCCGGGCTTTCTTACTGGGACTTCAGCGCCCAGAAGCTCT